>JBKQWF010000170.1:0-73561 GCA_052139695.1 Limisphaerales bacterium | reverse complement strand
TCCCATTCGGTGTCAATCGGAATACTTCACCGTCGCCGTTGGCGCCGCCCTCTGACGTGGTTCCATAGAAGTTGCCATCCGTGCCCACGGTCATGGCTTGATCGGGCACAGCCCCGTCGCCGTTGGTGAAAGTGGCTACCGTGCTCAGAGTGCCGTTGGTCGTGATTTTGAAAATGATGCCCTCGCCGTAGGCGCCCCCGTGTTCTGTCGTGCCGTAAAGGTGGCCATCCGCGCCCTGCACGAGTGCCGAGGAGGGGTGAAACCCATCGTTGCCAACATTATCGAACCGAAACAACGTGCGCAAAACGCCTGCGGGAGTCATTTGAAAGACCGTGCCTGACGCGTTGAGGCCGCCAATTAGCGTCGTGCCATAGAGGTTGCCGTTCGTCTCTTGCATCAACCCATTGGGCCTCCCGCCGTCGGCCGCTCCGGTGAAGGAATAGAGAGTGGAAAACGTCACGCCTGGAGCGGTCACAGACGGCACTGTCAGCACGGCGCCGCTGCTGGATATTGCCTTCAGGGAATTGCTGACGATGACAGAATAAGTTCCGGCAGATGCGGAGGAAACATTGCTGACTGTCAAGGTCGCGGTAGCGGAACCGGAGATATTCCCGCTGTCCGATAAATTGGCGGAGTCTTCCTGCCATTGATAGGACAAAGGCGCGTCGCCCACGGCCGCCACGGTGAAAATAGCGGTCGCTCCGGGCAGGACCGTTTGGCTGACAGGCTGGGTAATGATGGCGGGAATAGACGACGTCACGGAGACGCTGAGAAGCAAGTGTCTGTTCTCGACGAATCCATCGTTCAGATGGGTAAACCCCAGCGTCGCCTCATAGCTGCCCGGTGGGAGAGTCCCGGCGGCTGAGTTCAAGCTTAAGGTTACAACCGTTCCCGCTCCGCCTGCCAGCGTTCCGCTCGTCGGAGAGACGTTCAGCCAGGAAGCGGCGTTAGAGGCCGCCCAGTTGAGGGGCGACAGGCCTATATTTGTCAACGCCATGTCCTGCGCCGCGGGGCTGAGCGGCCCTCCCAATGGGCCGCCCGCCGTCAAGTCCACCGCGGGAAAGACCTGGAGCGGGTCGGGCGGTGAAACCAAAGCGTTGATTAAATTGCTCCCGGCGGGTGTGCCCCAGCCGGTGCAGAGATCATAGCCGGGAACGGCAAAGAAATTTGCCGGGCTGGAGCTATTGGTGTTGTTGCCGGCGGCGATGTCGTGGAAGGCGGCCGCATAGCCGGCGCTACGTCCGATAGCGTAGAGGGCCGGGTTGAGGAAACCAAGAGGAGGTTTGCCTGCCGCGGCAGCTTGCTGATTAGCCAAAGCGGCAAAGCCGGCCCACAGCGGCGCCGACGCGCTGGTGCCGCCGGTAGCACCTTGCTCGCCATTGAAGGCGACGATCCAAATGGTCGGATCGGCGTGGGCGGCCACGTCCGGAATGTTGCGGAAACTCAGGGAGCCTTGATTGGCCGATGTGCTTAGACCCTCCTGCCAGGCGGGGAGCGGAAAAGTAGTGCTGGCGCCTCCACCGCTGGCAGACCATGCCGTCTCCGCAGACCACGACCCCGCAGGGCCGCTCGTTCGCAACGTCGTGCCGCCTACTACCGTGATGTTAGGGTCATCGGAGGGTGGTTCGACTGGTCCGGCATAGGCCCCCAAGTCGCCAGCGGCCTGGAACATCGTCTGGCCCTGCGCGGCGAATTGTTCATAAATCTGCTCCCGTATTGGGTCCGTTTGTTTGTCAAACGCCCAGGAACAACTCAGTTGGCTGGCCAGATTATCCAACGCCATCTGATTCAAAATGTGGTCAATCGTCGTCCCTTCATAGACAATCACTTTCGACAGGCCCGGCGCCATGCATATCGCCATGTCAATGTCCAAGGTCACTTCGGCGTCATAAGCGCCCGGAGCGCCACTGAAACCGTCCAGCAAGACATTAGTCAAAGTCACATTCGGCAAGTTGGCCAGGCTTTCATACTGGGCGATGTCGGAGGCGTAGTAGCCGTCCATCTCGAACAATCCGACCGATTGGCCAGCTCCGTTAAGGGCGACGCCTGGGGCATAAGCGGCGCGGAAATCATTGCCGAAGAAATTCCCGAGCGGGCCCGACCCGCCCAAATAGGCCGTCCTGTTCGTGCTCGCCACGGCTCGCTTCAGATTCATCGGTCGCGGCAGTAAAAAATCATCCAGGCCATTAATGGCGAGAATGGGAACCGCTAAATCAATAGAAGGCTCGGTGGCCGGGGCGAAGAACCTGCGGGCTTCGCGGGGGTGTTGATAGACTTCCATCCGCACATGGAAAGCTGTCTCGATATTGGCCACCGAGCCAGCGACATGCAGCAGGGTGCGGTTGGCCTGCGTGGCCGTGACGAGCAGGCCGTGGGAGGTCGCAAAACGAATGACGGCCTGGTAATCCTCCTCGCTTGGCCCGAACCGCTCCGCAAACTGGGCAGGAGTCAAGTATTGGTGAAACCGGGGACTGGCCGGGTCATAGAGATCACGCAGCAGATGGGTGAGCGGGGTCGTGTTGCGCAATGGAAGTCCCACCTCCAAGGTCAAATTGGTCTCGGGCGCCAGGCGCGCGAGCGGTTTTAAACGGCCGGTCACCGCGGGTCTTAGCCCGTGAAATGTCTGGACGTTGCTTTGGGACAGGCCGGCTGTGGCGAGGCCCAGCCAAACCAGAAGAACAGAAACGACCTCCAAGCGTTGAGAAATCATTGGCGAAAGGAGCATAACAGATTCGGCTTCGGCCGCAAATAGGCATTGGCGGTTTAAAAACGCCGGACAAGGCAGGGCGCGTCTCTCGGAGCGCGCCGCCCCGGCGGGCAGGGCACTTCCCAGGTAGCCCCCCCCGGGGCAGAGATTTTTAAGGGGGAAATAATTTGACGTTACCGGGGATTGCAGTTCCATCCCTGTGTGCTTTTAAGGGGGTATGTCAAATTAAATATGGCGGTTAATGGCCGATCTTCTCCGAATCACATGCCCGATTCTTGCTAGCTTGAATCGATTCGCTGACCCCTCCCCCTCGACCTTGACCGCCACATCTAATTTGACATATCTGATCCTCTTCTCCATCCTCCCTCTCATGAAAATCTCTCTGTCCAAACATCAACTCCGTTTCACGGGCCCCGGCGGCTCGCTCGCCGTCCTGGAGGACGATGAGGTCTGCCGCCGCCTCGCCATGCTCATCGAGGGAGAATGTGAAGAACTGGGCCCTTCCCAGGCCGCTGATAAATACGGCTTCACCCGCCAGCGCTATTATCAAATTCTGGCTGACTTCTATGACGAAGGCGCCGAGGGCCTGCGTCTGCAGACCCCCGGCCCCAGGAGCGACTACCGCCGCACCGATCAGGTCGTGCGCTTGGTCATCCGCTGCCGCTTCCTGGATCCAGAGTCCTCCCCCGAGGTCATCGCCCAAAAAATCCGCCAGCAGGACCTCCGGATCAGTCAGCGCAGCGTCGAACGAATTATCGCCGATTTCGGCCTGCAAAAAAAAACTCTACGCACTCAATCCCGCTAACCCGCCCCAGTTCGTCCCCACCCAGCGCACCCGCAAAAAGCAACGCTCGCTGCCCGCCGATCCCAAGAGTCTGGAACGGCAGATTCGCCAAACGTTGGCGGATAAAATCTCGGGCAATCAGATCGGTATTTGGTTGTTGTTGCCGGAGCACCTGCGCTTGGGCACCTGGGACCTGCTGGGCTCTTGGACTGGGCTGCCTGGCCAGCGCCTCGAACCGCGTCTGGCCTTGCACTTGGTCAACGAAGCGGCCATGTGCCTGTGCTCCTACCGTCAGCGGCGCACCCTCTCCCAAAAAGGTTTTGAGCTGGCCAACGGTTTGCCTTTTGTCCCGACCGACCTGGCCATTCACGACCTGCTGGCCGCTCACACCGTGGAGCAGGCCCAGCAGCTCCAAATCGGTCTGGGCAAATTGCGCCGCGCCAGCCAGCACTTCGTCGGTTCGCTCCTGGCCTTGGACCCCCACCGCATCCTCAGCTACAGCCAGCGGCAGATGCGGCGGCACCGTTTCCACTCCGAAGAAAAACCCGCCAAAATGGCGCAAACCTTTTTCTTGTTGGACTGCCATACCGGCCAGCCTTTGTGCTTTACCTTGAGATCGCCGGCTCAATCGGTCACCCAAGCCACCCGGAACTGCTGCGGATGGCGGCCCATATCCTGGGTGCGGCCCCGGGCGCCAAAGACAAACCGTTGCTCCTCGCCGATAAAGAACACTATGCCCAGGAACTCTTCGCCCGAGTGCGGGAGGACCAATGGTTCAACTTGCTCTGTGCCCAACCGGCCTGGCCCAACTCGGTCCGCCGCTGGCGCAAAGTCGCCGCCGCGGCCTTCACCGAACATTGGCCCGGTTACGCGACGAGCGTGCAGCCCTATCACTTTTCCCTTCAGCCCAAGCCGACCTATTATGAGTACGTTCAACGCAATGGCTGCCGGTCGGAGGATCTCCCTTATCAAGGTTTCCTGAGCACCGCCCGCCTCGCGGAGATCCCGGCGCTGACCAAGGACTTTCCCCAACGCTGGCACGTCGAGGAATTCTTCAAATTTAACCAGGCGCTGGGCTGGCACCGCGCCGGAACTCTCAATCTCAACATCCGCTACGGACACCTCAGCATGGTCCTGCTGGCCCAAGCCGCCCTCCATCAACTCCGAGAGCGCCTGGGCGAACCCTGCCGGCAATGGGACGCGCTCCACTTTGCCCGCAATCTCTTGGAAGGCCTGGAAGGCGACGTTCGAGTTGAAAACCAAACTATTGTTGTCACCCTTTACAATCCGCCCAACCCCGCACTGCTGCGTCACCACTACGAGCACCTGCCCGAAAAATTGGCGCGTGAAGGCGTCGATCCTCACATTCCTTGGCTCTACAATTTCAAAATTGATTTCCGCTTTAAGTAAGCCGCAGCCCATTCCAAAAACGTCAAATTATTTCCCCCTTAACGGCAAAGAGGTTTGCGCTCCTGGCAACAAAGGCAATCGAAGACCATGGCGTTTTCACGGTTGTCCTTTCCGGCGGTTCGACGCTGAAGGCACTTTACCGTTTGATGACAACAGACAAAGCCATCCGTTCAGAAATACCATGGGCGAACATTCACTTCTTCTTCGGCGATGAAAGCCATCTTCCTCCCGATCATCCTAATAGTAATTTTCGGATGGTCTGCGAGGCGATGTATCTGAGCATGCGAAGCGAGCAGCTTCACATCCATCGCGTGCTGGGCGAGCTTGCCAGCGCCTCCCAATCTGCGGAGGAATACGAAGCGGACTTGAGAGACTTTTTTGAGCCGCGACGGTTTCTGGATGAGGGTTTTCCGCGTTTTGACTTAGCGTTCCTCAGGATGGGGCGCGACGGTCATACGGCTTCGCTGTTTCCCAACAGTCCCGGCTTACACGAAAGTGCTCGCTGGGTGGTGGCCAACCGGTTGGCGATCCTCAATACAGACCAAAATAAGGACCGCATTACCATGACTTTCCCAGTCCTCAACTCGGCGGCTGAGGTTATCCTTTTCGTTCGCGGCCTTGAAAAGGCTCCGGTCGTGACTGAGATATTGAGTCAAACAACCAGTGGTTCGAAATACCCTGTCCAGGAAGTCAGACCGCGGAACGGAACTAAACGCTGGATGCTCGACATTGCGGCGGCAGCCGGCATCAGAATGAATCCCAACGCACATTTAGCCCGAAAAATCTCTTTGTCGTAGGCACGGGTCAAAAAGGCATGAAAACCAAAAGGCTTGATCAAGCCCTTACGGAGCAGCGCTCCACTCCGCCGGATTTGGAAACTGCCATTGCGCGGTCGCAGAATTACCTTCTGGGCCAACAGAAGCTCGATGGCCATTGGGTTGGCGAATTGATGGTCGATTGCACCCTGGTGGCGGACATGGTCGCTTTCCATCATTGGGATGGGACCGTGGATGAAAACTGGGAGCGAAAAGCGGTCAATCACCTTTTCGGACTGCAATTATCGACCGGTGGCTGGAGCATTTACCCGGGCGGGCCGCCGGAAATCAATGCGACCGTCAAAGCTTATCTGGCGCTCAAATTGTGCGGAGTGCCAGTGACCAACCCGCGCATGCTGAGCGCACGTCAAACAGCCCTGAGCCTGGGGGGAATCCCACGCCTCAACACCTTTTCCAAGCTCTACCTCGCCGTGCTCGGCCTGTTCCCCTGGAAATATGTGCCCACTATTCCTTGCGAAATAATGCTCATCGGAAAATGGTTCTACGTCAATTTCAACGAGATGAGTTCCTGGAGCCGATCGATGATCGTGCCGCTTTCAATCATCAACCATTTTAAGCCAACGCGTTTGCCACGCGCCGGAGCCACGCTGAATGAACTTTACCCCCAAGGTTTTCATGTGCGTGATCTCATGCTGCCCCGCGACCCACAACGCTTCACCTGGCGTAATTTCTTCATCTGGCTGGACCGCGTCAACAAAATGGCCGAGCACTTAACCAGACACCACATCCATCCCTTCCGCAAACGGGCCCTCAAAAAAGCGGAAGAATGGATGGTGACTCGCTTGGAAGGCAGCGATGGGCTGGCCTGCATTTTTCCCGCGATGCTCAACTCGTTGATCGCGCTCAAAACCCTCGGATACCCGGTTGATCATCCGCTGGTCCGCCGTTGCGAAACGGAACTGAATAAACTCTCACACGAAACCAAGCACGACATCCGCATTGAGCCATGTTTTTCTCCGGTGTGGGATACGGCCATTGTCACTATTGCGCTGCGCGAATCGGGACTGTCGAGCCATCATCCCGCCCTGGTCCAAGCGTGCGAATGGCTGATCTCGCGGGAGGTTCGTTTCCGCGGGGATTGGCATTACAAAAACCCAACGCCAGTTGAGCCGAGCGGCTGGGTCTTTGAATTCAACAACAAATGGAACGCGGACGTGGACGACACCGCCATGGTCCTGCTGGCCCTGCGCAAAATCCCGACCTCCAATCCGCGCCGCCGAGACGCCTCTTTGGAGCGGGGCCTGAACTGGATGCTGACTTTCCAATGCAAAGACGGCGGCTGGGCTTCCTTCGACAAAGACTGCACCAAAAGCATTTTAGAAAAAGTGCCCTTCGCTGATCACAATGCGATGCTGGACCCGGAGTGCGCGGACATCACCGCCCGCATCCTGGAACTGCTGGGCTATGAGAATTTCAACCTGGAAGACCCGCAGGTGCAAAAAGCGCTGGAATTCCTCCGCCGCCGCCAGGAAGCCGACGGCTCGTGGTATGGCCGTTGTGGAGTCAATTACATTTACGGAACCTGGCAGGTCCTGCGCTCGCTCCGCGCCCTGGGTCTGGCTATGTCCGAACCGTGGATTCTCAAGGCGCGCGATTGGTTGGAAAGCGTGCAACATGAGGACGGGGGCTGGGGGGAACTGTGCAACACTTATGACGACCCGGTTTTCAAAGGCCAAGGGCCGAGCACGGCTTCGCAGACAGCGTGGGCGGTGATGGCCCTTTGCGCGTTCGATGATCCGCACCGGCCCAGCTTGCAAGACGGCGTTGAATATCTTGTTCGGACCCAGAATAGCGACGGCACTTGGAGCGAGGTAGAAGCGACCGGGACGGGATTTCCAGGGGTCTTCTATTTGAAGTACGACATGTATCGGAACAGCTGGCCGTTGCTGGCCTTGGCGACCTACCGAAACATGCTTCCCCTTGTTCGTCGGGACGGCAGCCGGGCACGGCAGCCATTGGGTATCGCAGCGTCGGCTGGTTAGGGACTTCTCGTGCGCAAAAGGCATGTGGATATCCGATGGACTGTGACCATTCGATTCAAGGCAGGCGTGGGGCACTTTTCGCCGCCAATTCGGATAAAAACTTGGACGTTCAACATTTTAGACTGATCAAGGCAATAAAACAGAACGCTATGCCGGTTTCCTTGGCGCTTCGATGGGGTCAACACCCCAGCGTCGAGTCGCAGGCAGGGCGCGTCACTCCGTGCGCGACGCCTCGGCGGGCAGGGAACTGCCCGCCCTATCTTAGGATTGACCGACGGTTCTAATCACACCCCCGCCAGTTTAACCCTTGGCACGAAACGCGAACAGGCCCAAAATCTGCGGATGAGTGAAGAACAATGGTCGGCGGTGGATCAGTACGTGACGGATTTGCTTGTTCCAGAGGATGACGCTTTGCGCGACGCCCTTCGCGCCAGCGAGGAGGCAGGGTTGCCCCCCATTCAGGTTTCATCCGCTCAGGGGAAATTCCTGCACGTCCTGGCTCGCGCCCTCGGCGCGCGGCGCGTCCTCGAAATTGGGACGCTCGGCGCTTATAGCACTATTTGGCTGGCTCGCGCTTTGCCCACCGACGGGCGTCTCATTACCCTGGAAGCCGACCCCGCTCACGCCAAGGTGGCCCGCGCCAATCTCGCCCGCGCCGGGTTGGATTCGATGGTGGAATTGCGTCTCGGCCTTGCTTTGGAAACGCTCCCTGTGCTCGCCGCCGAAAAGGGCGGGCCTTTTGATCTGATTTTCATTGATGCCGACAAACCGAATACCGCGCCATATTTCCAGTGGTCGCTCAAACTTTCCCGTCCCGGCACTCTCATCGTGGCGGACAACGTCGCGCGCAAAGGAGCGGTGGCCGATGCGGCCAGCGACGATCCCGCCGTCCAAGGAATGCGCCGCTTCCTGAGCGTGGTCGCCGCGGAGAGCCGGGTTTGCGCCACTGTTCTCCAAACCGTCGGCAGCAAAGGTTACGACGGATTTGCTCTGGCGGTGGTGCTGTGACAAAGAAATCTCGACGCTTCGAGGCAATCCCTTGGCGCGCATGGCGCGCATGGAGTGCGCGCCTACCGCCGCTTCGGTAGGGCGGGCACTCCGCTGCCCGCCGCAAGAGAAAGTGGCAGAGGCCGGACGTTATGTTGATGGCATTCGATCGTGAATGGATGAAGGAAAGGGTGGCGGAACTTGCCGGCAAGGGAGTTTTTCTTGGAACCTCCTCCTGGAAATATCCCGGCTGGCTGGGCCAGCTTTACACCCCGGAGCGTTACCAGTACCGAGGCAAGGTTGCCAAGACCCGTTTTGAGCGGGATTGCCTCAGTGAATACGCCGGCGTCTTCAACACCGTATGTGTGGATGCCGCCTACTACGATTTCCCGCGCCCCGAATATTTGCGGAAACTGGCGGACGCCGTGCCGGACGGCTTTCGCTTCGGCTTTAAGGTGACCGATGCCGTGACGATCAAACAGTTCGCAAATTTGCCCCGGTTCGGCGCAAAGGCCGGGAAAACGAATCCCGACTTTCTTAATGCGGATTTATTCGCGACCGCCTTTTTGAAGCCTTGCGAGGCAGTGCGGGAAAAGGCCGGCGTGTTCATCTTCGAGTTCTCGCGCTTTTGGCCCAGTGATTACCAACACGGGGCTGACTTTGTCCGCGACCTCGACGGGTTTCTGGCGAAGCTGCCGAAAGGATGGCCTTACGCCGTTGAAATGCGAAACAGCCTGTGGCTGAGGGATGGGTATTTCGACTGCCTCGCCCGCCACGGCGTCACCCACGTCTTCAACTCCTGGCACGCCATGCCGCCGGTAAACGAACAAATGGCGTTGCCCAGGAGCCGGACTAATCCGGAATTGGTGGCCGCCCGTTTTCTTCTCAAACCCGGGCGGAAATACGAGGAAGCCGTCAAGGCTTTCCAGCCCTACGACATGCTCCATGAAACGAACGAGGAGGCGCGCGCGGCTGCCGCCTCGTTGATTGCGGAGAGCCTGCGTGCCGCGCCGCGCCGAAAAACCTACATCTACGTCAATAATCGCCTTGAAGGAAACGCGCTGATGACGCTGCAGGCCATCGTAGGGTTGCTGGGAGGCAACCCTTGATACTGGCTCCCTCTCGCCCCACTCCACTCCTCAACGACTTCCCGGGGAGCGCGGTCGTCTCGACCGCATCCGCCGGCGTCCCGCCGACGAAGTTTTCGGGGCCTCATTAATTATTCTTTTCATACGCCGCCGTTCCGGCGATATTCTTTGTCAATGAGGAATGAAAAGTTCCGCGCTGTGGTTTTCATACTAGCGCTGGCGGCGGGCTTGGCGCAGGCTCAGCTTGCCCCGTCGAAAACCGCCTCGACGGCCCCGTTCAAAATCCTCGCTTTGGCGGAAGCGGGCGGACATCACATCGCGTTCACCACGGCGGCCAAACCCTGGCTCAAAAAATGCGGGCAGGAATACGGGTTTGAAGTGGACTACGTTACCAACACAGCCGTTATTACGAAGGAGTTTCTGGCCAAGTATCCATTAGTGCTGCAGCTTGATTTTGTTCCTTACGGCTGGCCGCCCGCGGCGATGGAAGCCTTCAAGGATTACATCGAAGCGGGCCGCGGCGGCTGGGTGGGCCTGCATCATGCGACACTTCTGGGTAAGTTTGACAACCAACCGATGTGGCCGTGGTTTTCGGATTTCATGGGCGGCATCAAGTTTCAGAATTATATCCCGAATTTCAGCTCCGGAACCGTTCATGTGGAAGACAAAAACCACCCTTGCATGAAAGGCGTGCCGGACTCCTTCACCATCTCCAAAGAGGAATGGTACACCTACGACCGCAGTCCGCGCGCCAATGTCCGTGTCCTCGCCAGCGTGGACGAATCCACCTACTCGGACACTTCGGCGGTGCGGATGGGAGATCATCCCGTGATTTGGACAAACGAGCGGATGGCGGCGCGCAACGTGTATATCTTCATGGGGCATGGGCCCTGGCTGTTCGAGAACGAAGCCTTCACCACAATTTTGCGCAACGCGATTTTGTGGGCGGCAGAAACAAAACCAAAATGAAGATGCGCGCCTGGACACAATTAAAAAGGAAACTCCTGCTCTTCATGGTCACCTTTGCCAGCAGCCTGAGCGCTTTGACCCTGCCGGCGCAAAGCTCCGCGGAGTCTTTTAGAGTGATCGCTTTTTATACGGGCAAAAATGACAAGGCACACATCAGCTTCGTGCATGAGGCCAATCGCTGGTTTGCCGAAAGGGCCGCGCCGAATCATTTTATTTACAGATCAACGACCAACTGGAGCGAACTCAATGACCGGGTGCTCGCGCGGTGCGAGGTTGCCGTGTTTCTGGATACCCGTCCGGACAGCGCCGATCAGCGCGCCGCGTTCCGGAAGTACATGGAGTCGGGCGGCGCTTGGATGGGCTTTCATTTCGCGGGCTTCGCTTTGACCCCTTCGGAATTTCCCCAGAACTGGGATTGGTACCATAATGAGTTTCTGGGAGCGGGTTCCTACGTGGGCAATACCTGGAGGCCAACCTCCGCCGTGCTGCGTGTGGAAGACCGGGACCACCCCGCGACACGGGGGTTGCCGGAGACCTTTCGGTCCGCGCCCAATGAATGGTACAAGTGGAGCAATGACCTCCGCACCAATTCCAATATCAAAATTCTCTTGTCGATCGACCCGGCAAGTTTTCCCCTTGGCACCGGGCCGAAAGCCCACGAAATCTGGCATGAGGGCTATTACCCCGTCGTCTGGACCAACAAGCGCTACCGCATGATTTACTTCAACATGGGACACAATGACCTCGATTATGAGCACAAGACCAACCAAGAGCTTTCCTTTACCTTCGCCAATGAAACCCAGAGCCGGCTGGTTCTTGACAGTTTGCTGTGGCTGGGGCGGAAGAGATAATGTTGGGCGGAGGACAGTTTCACGCCAACTGGTTTGAATTGGATCAACTGGCTCCAGGCGGAAAGTTACTCTGGAAGGAACCGTACCAGCCGACAGAGGAGCTTCGCTCTGTTATCTTTGTTTGCTCCTGTAAGCCTTTCCGTCCCCGCGATCCATCGTCCTGGTTTCGCTGGGATTGGCCTCTGGACCTGTCAAAAAAGGGCCCAACTCCAGGGGACGCCTCGGCGAGGCGTCCCTGAATAGAGACGGCCTTTCAAAGCGGGTTGCCGCTTGTCTTGGTCCAGGGCGAAAAGGCGCCGATGCCGTGAATCTTCACAGTGCGTTTCCAAACCTTGTCGCCGCAAAAGGCGAATAGCGTATTCAAGTCAGGCCCGCCAAAACAAACGCCCATGACGCGGCTGCGGTCGGGCATCGGCAGGATGACTTGCGTCGGGCCGTCGTCCGCGCAGACCTGCACGCCCCAGCGGGTGGCCACCAGCATCTTGTTCTCGCGCGCGTAACAAACCGACTCCGCGCCCGCGTCGTCTTCCCAGTCCGGAACATGCAGCCAGAAGAAACGTTCCTTGTTCGTCAGCGTGCCATTCGTATTGACTTGATAACTGTAAACCCACTTGGAGCGCCCATCCGCGACGGAGAGCAGCCATTGGTCAGGGCGGCAGGCCAGTCCCGTGGCGAACTTTATCCCGGAATCGACTCGGGTCTTCTTCCCGTCTTTGACCCGCCAGACCTCGCTGGCCTCGTTAGGATTCTTGCCAGCCGTCGTGACGTAAAGGCCGCCGTCCGGCATGGCGAGAACATAGCGAGCCGGAAGGCCCTCGGCGGAAACGCTGCTCTTGCCCTCGTTGTAGCAGATGATTTTTCCAGTGCGTTCCGAGGCCGTATAAAGTTCTCCGCTGGGGCCGATGGAAAGGCTACTGGCCCGGCCCGCGTCGGTCAAGAAGATATCCACTTTGCCGTCGAGACCGATGCGGTGGATCACGTTGTTCGGCACATCCACGAAGAACACTTCGCCTTTTGCGTTGCAGGCTGGGCCGCGCGCGTCTCGAAAACCCTGCGCGGCCAATTCCCAATTTCCCTCAGGCGTAATCATATCGCGCACCCGTGGAGCGCTGGGACCCGCCCGCACCGGTTCCGGCCAGCCCTTCCAAATGAAGCGCATGGCTTCCGGGAAATACTCGTTCCAACCGGCGACGTGCGGGCCCTCGACCGCGCGGAAAAAGTAGTCGTAGCCGGAGAATTTCAGCGCCTTGTCCATCTCCTGGTCCAACAGATACCAGTCGCCCGCGCAGTTCTCCATGTCGTGCGTACCGGTGGTCAGATACGCCCGAATCGGCTTTGCTTCGAATTTGCGAATGAGGGTTGGAAATTCGTGCCCGCCTCGGAATGCCACGAAACTGCCGCTGTTCGCATAAACGCGCGCGAACGCATCCGGGCGTTCCCACGCGGCGTTGAACGCGGCAATACCCCCGCTGCTCCCGCCGGCGATGCAGCGGTCGTTGCCGTTGGTGGAGAGACACAGATCGAATGTTTTTGCGACAAACGGCAGCATCTCTTCGGTCAGGAAGCGCACATAATTGTCGCCCACACCGTCGTACTCAAAACAGCGGTTGCGGCGGCCGAGCGTGCCTTCCATCGGGGCCGGGACTTCGCCCGACGGGATGAAAACGCCGATGGTCACGGGCATTTCCTTGGCGGCGATGAGTCTCTCCAGCATCGATTTCTCGGCCGGATTGTAGCCGTCCTGGCGAACGTACACGCAGGCGGGCTTCGTGCCATTATATTGTGCCGGGATGAACACGGTCCCGCCGCGCCTGGTTCCCGGAAAGATCGTGCTCTCCGCGAACGAAAACTCCTTGATCGTTCCTTTGGGAACATCCAACGGTGGCGGCGCACTCGAATCTTCGGCCAGGATTTCTCCGCCGCCCATCACCGTCAGCAACAGGCAAACAAAGAAGGCGCTTGGTGCGAGCGACAGAATTCGTTTCTTCATGGTTCTATCTCCTTGTAAATGCTTTTTCAGATGGCGTGAAGCTATGCGGTCAAAACGTCCGGCGTAAAGAGGATAATGGCCGGCCGTTGGAAGCAGACTTGAAATGCCGCCGCGGGCAGGTATCCTTTTCTCATGAGTATGACAACTTACCCACTGGGACTGCCTGACGAACTCATGGAAGAGGTCAAGCGGACGGCGGCGGATACTCATCTCTCAATGGCGGATGCCATGCGTCAAGCCATTAAACTTGGTCTGCCCCAGGTTCGCGAAGTGGCACAAAGGGAGTCCGACTTCGCCGAGGCGGCGGCGGATACTTGGGATAAGCTCGGGCCGGCTCCAACCGTCCTTTATGACCAGCTTTAAGCGCGGCGACGTGGTCCTGGTGGATTTGGGCTATGCCGCCAAGGTGCGTCCCTGCGTCATCATCTCCGTTCCCAACGCTGACAGTCGGCGCAGCATGTCGGTGGTGGCGCCTTTGACCACGGAAATCCGTGGAGGTGAATGTGAAGTGCCCTTACCAAAGCCACGATGGCTGGCGGAAGAGTCCGTGGTCAAACTCATTGGTCTTGTGGGAGTGGACAACGCCAAGATCGAGAGAATGCTCGGCCCCTTGCCAAAGGACAGTCTGGACGCCATCGATGATGCGCTGGTCCGGCTCTTTGGCTTATGAAGGAACCGGCGCATGGCCATCATCGGCAAACGCAATACGCTCTCCGTGGCAAGGTCCGCCGCGCCCGGCCTGTATCTGGACGGCGGGGAGTTGGGGGAGATTCTGTTGCCCGGCCGTTATATTCCCGCGGACCTCAAACCCAAGGACAAACTGGATGTGTTCGTTTATCGCGATTCCGAGGACCGTCTCGTGGCCACGACCGAAACCCCGCTGGCGACGGTGGGCGAGTTTGCGTACTTGAAGGTCATCAGCGTGAATCGGAATATCGGGGCGTTCCTCGACTGGGGGCTGGCCAAGGACTTGTTGTTGCCCTTCCGCGAACAGGAATCTCCCCTGCGCGCGGGGGATTCGGCGATTGTCTATGTATTTCTGGATGAGAAGACAAATCGAATCGTCGCCAGCACGCGGCTGAATCGTCATCTCAGCCGCGATACCCCGTCCTATCGCAACGGACAACCGGTCAATCTCCTCATCCTCGGACGGACCCCGCTGGGTTACAACGCCATCGTCGAAAATGCGCACCGTGGTTTGCTCTACCACCACAACCTCGCCGCCCCACTGCTCCCCGGCCAGAAGGTGAAAGGCTTCGTTCGGACCGTCCGCCCCAATGGGAAGATTGATCTGAGCCTCGACGCATCCGGCTACAAGCGAGTGGCCCCGCTGCGGGATCAAATCGTGCAAGCCCTCAAGGGCAATGGGGGCTGCCTGGCTTTCGATGATGACAGCTCACCCGAGGCGATTCGGCAAAAGTTTGGCGTGAGCAAGAAGGCGTTCAAACAAGCTCTGGGCAAGCTCTACAAAGAGCGGCGCATCCGTTTCCAGAACCCCGGAATTGAATTGCTTGACAACTCTTCCAGGTCACCAAGCGCTTGACTGGCAGGAGAGATTAACACCGCACCCGATGTCAGAACGCTCCAGCCGTCCGCCCGGACTGTTTTTGGTGGGTTTATTGGCCATGTCGGCTGGAGCAACGGTCGCAAACCTCTATTATTCGCAACCGATTCTGGGCACCATCGCCAGCCAATTCAGCGTCTCCACCAGCGCGGCCAGCCTGATCGTCACCTGCACGCAACTGGGCTACGCGTTGAGTCTGCTGCTGGTGGTTCCGCTGGGAGACATTTTCGAGCGGCGCAAACTGATTGTCATAACAACAGCCGGCTCGGCCTTGCTGCTGGTGGCCGTGGCGCTTTCGCCGGGATTCCACTGGATGCTCCTGACCAGCCTTTTGCTGGGCGCAGCCAGCGTGGCCCCTCAACTGGTGGTTCCCTATGCGGCCGGCCTGGTCGGGATTGAAAGACGTGGACGGGTGGTCGGAACGGTCATGAGCGGATTGTTGGTGGGCATTCTCCTGTCCCGCAGCCTGAGCGGTCTTCTCGCTGCCGCCGCCGGCTGGAGGACGGTGTATTGGACCAGCGCGGGGTTGGCATTGGGTTTGAGCATTGTGCTGAGATGGTGTCTCCCGGCGCAAAGACCCGAGAACGAATTGGCGCCTCATTATGGCCAGTTACTGGCTTCTCTCTGGAACGTCGCACGCACCCAGCCGGTATTGCGCCGACATTCCGTCATCGGCGCCTGCGGGTTTGGCGCATTCAGTGTTTTTTGGACGACGTTAGTTTTCCATCTGGCCAGCCTGCCGGGCCACTATGGCAGCAGCGTGACGGGATTGTTTGGCCTATTTGGAGTGGCGGGCGCATTGGCTGCCCCGATAGCAGGACGGCTGGCCGACCGGCATGACGCCCGGCTGGTCAACGGCACCGCTTTGGCGTTGGTCGTGGTGGCGTTCCTTCTGATGGGAGTGGCGGGGCATTCGCTGTTCTCGCTGGCGGTGGGCGTTGTGTTAATGGATGCCGGAGTTCAAGGCAGCCACATCTCCAATCAAACGCGCATCTTCGGCTTGAACGCGACTTTGCGCAACCGGGTGAACTCGGTTTATATGGTGGTCTATTTTATCGGCGGGGCGTGTGGCTCCGCGCTGGGCTCCTGGGCTTGGGCGCACGGCGGCTGGCGCGGGGTGTGTTGGTGCGGAGGCGCTTTTGGAGCGGCGGGCCTGCTCCCTCTGTTTATGCCGGCTGCCGGTTTCCCCGGCAAGAGGCTCGCTTCCAGCCAGTGAATCCGCGGCCATTGGCGCGCGGCTTCTGACTTTGCTCTTAGGGCTGGTTATTCGCGCTGGTCGTATTAGGCCCGGACAAACTGGCGGAATTGCCCGCCAGCATGTTGCCCAACACCATGACGCGGTCCGTGCGGGGACCGACCCGGATCGCTACTCCAACGTTGTCGGTAAAATAGTTTCCCTGGAGGATGGCCCGGCCGCTGACAATGTTAATGGCCTGGTAAGCGGATGCCCACGAGAGAAAGCGTGCATTTGACAAAGTGAGCAGCCCGCTGTTGTTCCATGTGACCGGCTGATCAAGCGAACCCCAGAAGCTGGCTCCATTGACATTCAAGCCGCTCGCGCCCGGCAAGCCCTGGATGCCAATGTGGTTGGTGCCGCCGCCCGCGTTGGCGATGTTGAGGTTGGAGATATGCACCGCGTAAGGTTGCGTGTCGCTCAGTTGCAAACCGATATCGACGTTGTCAAAATTGACGTTGCTCATCTGCCCGTTCATCGAACCGCTGGCAGAGGCGCGAAAGCGAGCGCCGATGGAATAGCCCCAGGAAAAAACGTCCTGCACCACTTCCCAATCGGTCCGCATGAAATCGAACGTCACCGCATGGGCGGATTGGAAGGCCTCAATGTTGGTGTTCTGACTCCAGAAGGGCCAGAAATGGATGTCCATAATCCGGCCAATGTCGTAACACTGGTCCACCGCGATTCCGACCAGCAACGGCTGGCCATAGACGCAGCGGACAAAGTGACGCGGACATCCATAAGTGGCCAGATCGATTCCGAGGTAGGGGTTTACCAGCAGAACATTTTGGATCGTAATGTTGTTTCCTCCTCCGCCGCGAATCGTCCAGGGATAGGAAGTGGGCGGGTTGTTTGTCACCTGGTTTGGATAATAAATGGTGACGCCTTCCAAGGTGGAGTTGTCGCCTTGAAGGGTGATGAAAGGAACGCCTGAATTGGTGCTCGCGCCCGCGCCTTCCACCGCGAGCAGGGTCGTCCCCAGATACTGCGAATTGGCTGTAACCGCCCGCCAAATCCCGACGAGGCTGGTTTGCGCCGGCACGAGAAGATGGCTGCTGATCAGATAGTTCCCCCGGGGCAGAAAGACCACTCCGCCTCCATTTGCCCCGGCGGCATTGAGCGCGGCCTGGATGGCGGCGGTATCGTCGTTTGTTCCGTTGCCCGTGGCGCCGTAAGGCGGGTTTTGCGCGTTGATATAGCCGAGTTGGAAATTGACCTGGGCCAGGCCGACCGCTCCTTTGGCAATCGAAGGCGCGGTCACAGCATTGGCTGCCAGACTGGCGGCGTTCACCGCACCCGGGGCCAGGGCTGGCGAGGTCACGGCTTGGGCAGCGAGATTCGCGGACGTCACGGCCCCCTCGGCCAGCGCCAGCGTCGTGACCGCTTGCGGAGCGAGTTTCGCGGCAATGATCGCCCCGTTCTGAATAGCTGGCGCGGTTACGGAATTGACGGCCAATTGGGCGCTGCCAATGGCGCCACTGGCAATACTTTGGCCGGTCACAGCGTTGGGGGCCAATTGGGCGCTGGTCACCGCCCCGGCGGGAAGATTCGCCGCCATCATGGCGAAACCGACGGAGGTCAGCCGCTGATCTGGAGTCAATAAAACGGCTTGGTTCGCGCCCGCGCCAAACCAGATTCGCAGCCGGACATCGGAATTGGTAAAGACGCTCCAAGGGACGGGCGCCATGTTGCTGATGGTGTTGTCGCCCAGCAGAATGGTGAACAAGCCCTGATCGACCGGGTTCGTTACGGCCTGGTTTGGTTCGGAGGCTGCAACGCTGGAGCCATCGTTGCTCCAAAACGTGGCCGTCCCGTTGCTGTTGACCAGAGCGAACTTGAATTGGCCAAGGCCGTTGAAATTGGACCCGGCCGCGTTGATCGCGCCTTGACAGCTGATGATCTGTGGAACTTGCCCCTGGGCCGCCAGCACCGAACTGGCAATGGCGCCCCAGATCCATGAGACCGTTTTCATGCACCCTTATGAGATTTATGGGGTCGTGCTGAAAATGGGATTTGAGCTCAGATACGAAGGATAGGCGGGATAGAGCAGCCGGAACAATTGGGCATTATTGGTCGCCGTCGGCGCGTAACTGTTGGTCAAGGTGTTCGTCACGGAAACGGCGTTGTTGAAAGGACCGGTCAGGGCCGGAGCCGATTGCAGCGTGGCGGTTCCGAACCAATTGACATTCAGGTTTGTGCTCGTGTTGGTGATGCTCATCGATTGCAGCATGTTAATGCCCTCGAAAGGGCCGCACGGGCGGATGACGTCATAGCGAATCCGCGAGACATAAATCACGGCAGGCGTGCTCGTGCCCGGCGGACGGCCCGTTTCGAAGCGGCACACCGCCTGCGGCCCTTGGTTGACTCCCATGAAATTCACGTTGGGCAACTCGAAGTAGGCGTCCTTCCACTGGCCGGTTCCCGCCAGGGTGACGACCACATTGTACGGCGGAGCGGGAGCGCCCACGATGCTTGAAATCCCGGTGCCGATGAAAGTTTGGTAGGCATTGGGACCGAGCGTGGCGCCAACCAGGGCCGGATCATCGTAATAGGTCAGCAACATAGACACACGGGCATTATCCTGCAGGCTGGGGCCAAAGACATTGTTCTGCAGCGCAAACTGGATGTTGTTATTGCCGGAGCCTGGCGCCGGAGCTTCCGCCAGACGCTGGTCGTCGCTCGGGCCCGCCATCTGCACCACCATGTTCTGGTCGCCTCCGGAACTGCCGACATCCAGGTTGTTGGTCACGCCATCGTGCGGGTCCCACTCGGCGTAGTAGCCGTAATTGGTTTCGCAGATCAGCGGGTTCATATAATAGTCCGGGTCGGGCGTCAGCCCGGCGAGGGCGTTCGTTCCCGCCCGAACAACCCCGATCTCCACCCGGTCCATATAGGGAGCGGTCCCGTTAATGGCCAGGGTCGGGCCGCCGGTCAGTGGCGCCGTGCCCACCCCTTCCAGATCCACGCTCGGGATGAAGAAAGCCACTTTCAACCAGAGCCCGCTTCCCGTCATGGTATAAACAGTGCCGTTAAAAGCGGCCAGGTCTCCCTGAGCGTCAGTGGCGTACTGGGAGGGGCCAAAAGTTGTCCCGGCCAGCGCCGGATCATCATAAAACTCAATGCCCACCTCCATGGTGCGCGGTGTGTTGCAAGGCAGCCCCAAATAATTGCTCAGAATGGCAAAATTCATCAGCCCGCTGGTGGACTGAATGGCGGTGCGGAGGTCGCCCGGAGGCCCCACGCCGCTTTGCAGGCTATAGGTTTCACCGAGGCTGCTGTCATTGACGACTGTGAGGTAATTCGTAATCTTCTGGTTGAAATCAACATAGGTCAAATTGACCGGCGGCTCCGGCGCGCAGACCGAACCAGAGGCAAAGACGTTGATCTGGTTGGTGGTCCCGAAGGCCCCTTGCGGCCCGAAGGCGGCCGCGCGAATGGCTACTCCGGGACCGACGCCCTGCCAGCGGAGCGTCCCGCCATTGACCCCGCCGAACTGCCCGCCGGCCGTTACTGAATACGAAGTGTCGCCGACGTAGCGAAAGCCAGTGGCGGCGTCGATGGAGTTGGTGATCTCGAACAAAACCCAATTCCATTGGCTGTTGTCCTCGCCCGGCGGGAAGGTCCCGGCGCTGGCGCCGGTCAAATACCCAACTTGGCCCTCGAGAAAGCTGACACCCACTCCACTGCCAGAGCTCGTGTAGAGAAACCCGTTTCCGTACACCTGCAGCAAAATATCAATGACAGGAATATTGGCAAAGTTCGCATCATTGGGGTCCGCTATGTTGAGATACGTGGCGGTCGTTTGGTCGCCAAAGAGGCCGTCGAGTGTAATCCCAGTGAACGTTTGGTCGCCGCCGCCGGCCAGGGACAAAACGTTGTTCCAGCCGGGCGGGGCGTTAAAAGTTGCGTTCGGGTCGAGCACGCAATAGTCCACGATCGAGTTGGTGTCGATGGAGGCCGGCCAGTCGCTCGGACTGAACGGCCCGGTTTGGGCATGCAAACCGGCCATGGAAGCCAGAGCCAGTCCCAGGAGGACGCTGAAACGAGTCAGCCTAGCCGGTCGGCCACCTTGCGGCGCCAAGGATCTTTGTTTTGTGGATTGACCAAGCAGGAACGATGAGTTCTTCATAAAGTTGCCAACGGTTATGTGTGACTATGGACAATTACTTTACGGGATGTGGGGTGAGGCTGTCAGGCGAGACCCGCTTTGTCAAGCGCGATTTCCGCGCGGGACGCGGGACAAAATTGGGAAAAGAGAGAGCAAGGGCATCGCGGCGGGGCGCGGCGGCCCCCCCCAGGGGGTAGCGGAGGCTCAATTTGGTTCAATTTAGTTCAATTGGGTTCGGGTTTCGGTGGAAGCAGGCTTTCCGGGGCGGCGCCGGGGCCGTACTCCTCACCGATGCCAAGCATTCGACGGATGCGGTCCTGTTTTTCTTGGCCTGGATTTCCGGGAGCTGCTTGAGCCAGGAGAGGAGGTCCAGGGCCATCTCGCCGTTTTGGAGGCGCAGGTGGCCAGCGGGAGGCGGGCAATTTTGCCGTTGCGAACCATCGCGGTCTTGGAGAACGTTCCATTGTTTCCATGCGCGCCCATGAAAACAAGAATGCGTCAAGATGTGAAACCTACCGAAGGTTTTTGAACAGGCTTTAGGTGTTGCTCTTGTATGCCAAACATCCCTAAAACCGAAGTCTTGGTGGTTGGGGCCGGCCCGGTCGGCATGTTGACCGCGCTTCTATTGACCCGGCACGGCGTGCCGACCCGCATCATAGACCAGGAATCGCGCACCGCCGCCCACAGTTACGCTTGCGTCCTGCATTCGGCCAGTCTCGACCTTCTGGAACGCGTCGATCTGGCGGACGAGGTCACGCAACTGGGCCGCCGCGTGAAAATGGCAAGCATCTTTGCAGGCCATGAACGCCGCGCCGAGCTCGACTTTTCCCGCCTTCCGGGCCGCTACCCTTGCATCGTGGTCCTGGACCAATCCATGCTGGAGAATTTGCTCGAACAACGGCTTCGCAAAGCCGGCTGCAAAATCGAGTGGAACCGTCGGCTGCTCAAAATCAAGCCGCGCGACAACGGCCTGGAGGCCTGGATCGAGAATCTGGAGTTATTCGAACGCGATTACAGCCTCCCCATGTTTGCCAACGCCGTCGGGGAACGCATCACCCTCGAGGCTGATTTCGTGATCGGCGCTGACGGCCATCATTCGGCAGTTCGCCAGCAAATGGATATTCGCGCCGTTCCGATGGGCGCGCCCCAACTCTTCGCCGTTTATGAACTGGAAACGGTCGAACCGGTGGACCACGTCATGAAATTGGTTCTCAACAAATCCGGGATCAGCGCCCTCTGGCCGGTGGCCGAAAACAAGTGTCGCTGGAGTTTTCAAATCGTTCCGCCCAGAGCGCAATCCAGATACCCGCGAAAAGACCGCGAGCCCCTCATCAGCATCCGGGAGCGCAGGGCCTTGGACAGCACGGATGACCTAGGCGATTTCCTGGCGAAGCGAGCCCCTTGGTTTCCAGCCAGGAGCTTCCGTGAGATGAACTGGATTGCGTACGTTCAATTTGAGCGCCAAATGGCGTCGAAATTTGGCCAGGGACGTTGCTGGCTGGCGGGCGATTCCGCCCATCAAACCAGCCCCGCCGGCATGCAAAGCATGAACCGCGGTCTGCTTGAGGGAGCAGACCTGGCCGACAGGATCAAATCCATCTTGCGCCGCGAAGCCGGCATGGAGGCGCTCCAGATCTACGACCGCGTCCACGGCGAGGAATGGAAGCGACTGCTGGGATTGGATGATCTCACGGAACGATCGCACACCTTTTCGTCCTGGGCGCGACGCCATTTCGCTTCCATCTTTGGAGCGGAAGACCAAGGGCATCCGCCTCGCTCATTTCCTTCCTGGGCACGTCCTTATTTTGGGTCCATCCTCCAGAGCCTGCCCGCTACGGGAGATGACCTGAACCATCTCCTCAAACAGTTCTAGCCCGTTTTCAACATCCCCACTGCTATCCTTGGTTTGGCCTGGGGAACGAGGGACCGGTTGAACTGTTGAACTGCTTTTCATCTCTTGCTCGATCAGCGTAATGATGTAACGTGGATGCATCGTTGTCTTATTGGGCGGGTTGTCCGAATTCCTTTTGATATGGCGGCATCGGCTCCCATCGCCCTTATGTTGGATACCGTTGTGACGCGCCTGCCGATGGGCCCGCGCGTGCTGCCGGATTCCGTACTTTGCTGGGGGAACATGCTAACATACGACTTTGACATCCTGATGCGGGATGCGGCTGGTTTAGGCTATTCTGGCGCGCAGGCGCGCAGAGAGGGAGACGAATCCCAGGCTGAACGATGCTTCCGTAACGCGTTTGAACTGGCATTGCAGGCCTTGAAGACTGAGGCCGAGGGCGAATCAAATCCGGTCCGGCTGGAGGCTCTTCGAGCGACAGTTGTCCTGGGGTTGGAGTGTGGTGAAACGGCCGAGGCGCGCCGGCTGATTGGGGAAGCCCTCGCGCGCGAACCGTCGGTCGCGCTCTTGCCTGAGTGGGACCAACTCCGCAATAAGGATGCCTGGCCGGATGTCTGGCTGGTTGCGGCGGTCCGGCGCGACCCGCCAGACGTGCCGGCCCTGGACGTGCTGGCCAACCGCTACTGGAAACCCCTCTTTGCGCGGTGTCAGTTGCTGGCGCTCAACCATCAAAAAGCGAACGACCTCGCGCAAGAGGCCTGGCGCCGAGTGTTGCGAGCGCGCACCACCCTTAAGCCTGGAGGAAATTTTCCGGCCTTTCTGACGACTGTCGCGACAAACATCTGGCGCGATTCAAATCGTTCCGCGAGGCGGGCTGGACCATTGGCGGAGCATCGAATGGCGTCGCTGGACGCCACCTTTGAGAACGAGGACGGAGAAACAACCAAGTTGGCGGACATGGTGCCAGATTTGAGCGTTCTAAACGAAGAGCAACAGAGGGTCCTGGCAATTGATATTGATGAGGCACTGAACCGCTTGACACCACTCATGCGCGACATCCTCGTGTCGCGTTTGCTTGCCGGGGAATCCTGTGCCGAGATCGGGCGGCGCTACAACCGCACAGAGCAAACCATCAGCGCCCGGGTGCGCGCGGCCATGCGGGAAATGAAGCAGCATTTGCAAGAACCGGCCTGCGCTGCCGACCGAAAAGAACAGAATGAAACCCAAACTAACCATTGAACAACTTTTGCGCTGGCGTCTCGCGCGGGCCGAGGCGGAAGCGCCACCGCCGCCGCGGGCAACGTTCCTGCTGGAATTGGCTCAACCCTCGTGGGAAATCTGGCCCGCCTGCTTCCAGCCGCTGGTGGAGCGGCTGTCGCAAATTCAAATCTCTTACGGTCACGCCCTGGCGGGACCCAGGCAACCTCATCCCGGGCCTCCAGTGCCAGCGCTTATTGTGCGCGCGGGTGAAGAGAGGGAGACGGTGGCAAGCGTCCTCTATCTCAGCGTTCGCCAGGGCCGCCTGCGGTTGCGGTTCCTGCTGGATGCCGCCAGCGCGCAAGCTCAAGAACAATTTGAAGCAACGTTTATTGCCAATGATTCGGAACGCCCGTTGTTTTCCACGCCAGCGATACTGTGTTTGGATTGCGAATACCGGATCGATACCGAATTGTCCGAAGAACTTTCGCGCTCTTGGAAGCAGTTGAAAGCCACGGCCCGGATGCCTTTTCGCCTGATTCTTCGGTCGGGTCACCATCAGGAAGAAAGAGACAAAAATGTCCAATCGATCCAACAAACTTAGCGGCAAGGTTGCCGTCGTCACCGGCGCTTCCAAGCCCAAATCCGCGGTGGACGGCTTGACTCGCACCTTCGCGAAAGAACTCGGCCAACGAAAAATCCGCGTTAACTCGGTCAATCCAGGTCCAGTTGAAACGGAGGGCACGCACGCGGCGGGGTTGGTCGATCGATTCAAGGCTTTTGCTGAAGCCACGCCTCTGGGGCGCATCGGCCAGCCGGAGGACATCGCTCCGGTCGTCGTCTTCCTCGCTTCGCCGGATTCCGGGTGGATCACCGGCGAGTCGATCTACGTTGCGGGAGGATTTCGTTAAACAGAATGACAATATGCAGACATCAAATCATAAAGGAGCCCATTCCCAGGCGGCCAAATAGCGCGAGGTAACTTCAATGAACCTACCAAGAAAATGTCAGACAGACATCCTGCTGGCGGTCGCCGTGTTTTTCTTCGCCGGCTGCAAGCATAAGCCGCCCGCCGCGCCGCCGCCGCCGTCCGCCGAGGTGGCCGCCGTCACGCAGGCCGATGTGCCGATTTATCACGAGTGGATTGGCACGCTGGACGGGTTGGTCAATGCCACCATTCGGGCGCAAGTCACCGGCTATTTGCTGACGCAAGATTACCGCGAAGGCGACGCCATCAAGAAGGGCGACCTTCTGTTTCAGATTGATCCGCGTCCCTTCCAAGCCGTGCTTGATCAGGCCAAAGGCCAACTGGCGCAGGCCGAGGCCCGGCTCGGCAAGACGGAACTGGACGTCAAACGCTATGCTCCACTCGTCAAAGACAGGGCCATCAGCCAGGAGGAATACGACGATGCCGTGCAAGCAGATTTGGAAGCCAAGGCGGCGGTTTTGTCGGCCAAGGCCCAAGTGGAACAGGCCCAGTTGAATCTTGGTTTCACCAGGATCGTGTCGCCCATCGACGGCATCGCCAGCATCGCGAAAGGGCAGATCGGCGACTTGGTTGGACCTGGCACAGGGGAGTTGACGACCGTCTCTACCGTTGACCCGATCAAGGCCTATTACAATGTCACCGAACAAGCCTACATCCGATTCGCCAAACTGTTTGCCAATGAAAATGAGCGCGCGGAACGCCTCAAGCATTTGGAGATTCAATTGATCCTGGCCGACGGCACCGTCTATCCCCAAGCCGGCCAGATTTACGCGCCGGACCGGGCGATTGGCCCCACTACCGGAGCGCTCCGATTGGAAGCGATCTTTCCCAACCCGGAGAGCGCGCTTCGTCCCGGCCAGTTCGTGCGCGTGCGGGTAAAATTCGATACCGACCGGGGCGCTTTGCTGGTGCCGCAACGCGCTGTTTCGGAGTTGCAAGGGGCCTACCAGGTTGCCTTGGTGGACACGGAAAACAAAGTTCACATCCAACCGGTGACCGTGGGCGAGCGAAGCGGCAGCTTCTGGGTCATCGAGCATGGCCTGCAACCGGGGCAACGCATCGTCGTCGAAGGCCTGCAGAGAATTCGGGAAGGGCTGACCGTCAGCCCGACCAATTTCGCTTCCGCCTCAGTCCTCTCGTCCGCCGGGCCGCGGAGCCACTAGACCATGTCCAAGTTCTTTATTAACCGGCCGATCGTCGCCATGGTGATTTCGATCATCATGGTTCTCATCGGGCTGGTCACGATGGTGTCGCTGCCCATCGCGCAATTCCCGAAGGTGGTGCCGCCGGAGATTTTCATTCAAGCGGACTACGTCGGCGCCGACGCCCAGACCATTGAACAATCCGTCGCCACGCCCATCGAGCAACAGATGAGCGGCGTGGACAACATGAACTACATGTACTCGGTCAACGCGAACAACGGTTTGATGCGGCTGTTTGTTAATTTTGATCTCGCGACGGACCCGAATATCGACCAGGTTTTGACCCAGTTACGCTATGCCCAGGCGCAATCCCAGTTGCCGCGCGACGTGCAGAATTACGGAGTAACTGTCCAAAAGTCTCTCTCCGCCCCGTTCATGATCCTCTCGCTCAGCTCGCCCAATGGCACGCGCGGCGCCGAGTTTTTGGCCAACTACGCCTACATCAATTTGAGCGATCCGTTGAGCCGGGTGGCGGGCGTTTCCTCCGTGACGATTTTTGGCGCCGGGCAGTATGCCATGAGGATTTGGGTCAAACCCGATCAACTGGCCAAACTCAACATCACCGTTCCGGAGATCATTAGCGCCGTCAACAGCCAGAATGCGGTCAATCCGGCGGGCAAAATTGGGGGGCGGCCCACCCCGCCCGGTCAGGAATTCACTTACACGGTGCTGGCCCAGGGCCGCCTCACGACGGAGGACGAGTTTGGCAGCATTGTCCTTCGCGCCACACCCGATGGGGCGGTGGTGCGCTTAAGGGACGTGGCGCGCGTCGAACTGAGCGCCGCCGATTTTGATGTTGTGGGCCGTTACGGCGGCAAACCCTCGGCCATTCTGGCCTTGTTTCAACTGCCCAACTCCAACGCCATCGAGGCGGCCAAAGGCGTCAAAAAGCTCATGGAAGAATTGAAGACCCGTTTTCCGTCCGACATCGACTACAGCATTCCTATTGACACCACGAAATCGGTGATCGAGGGGATTCGTGAAATCGGCAAGACGTTTTGGGAAGCGCTCGCGCTGGTCATGCTGGTGGTCTTTATCTTCCTCCAAGGGTGGCGGGCGGCTTTGATCCCTTTGTTTGCGGTGCCGGTGTCATTGGTGGGCACCTTCGCGGTTTTCCCGTTGCTGGGTTTTTCCATCAACACCCTCTCGCTCTTCGGTCTGGTCCTGGCCATCGGCTTGGTGGTGGATGACGCCATTGTGGTTGTCGAAGCGGTGGAGCACCACATCGGGGAGGGGATGTCGCCCAAAGCGGCCGCTTTGAAAGCGATGGAGGAGGTGTCGGGTCCCGTGGTGGCGATCGCTCTGATCCTGTCGGCCGTGTTTCTGCCCACCGTGTTCATTCCCGGCATCACGGGCCGGCTCTATCAACAATTTGCCGTGACCATTGCCATCTCCGTGCTCCTTTCCGCCTTCAACGCGCTGACGCTCAGTCCGGCCCTGGCCGCGCTGCTCCTGCGGCCCAAGCAGGAAACGAAAGGCCCGCTGGCCTTGTTTTTTAAGTGGTTCAATCTCGGTTACAGCCGCCTGACGGACGGTTACGTCGGGCTTTGCCGGGCCTTGGTTCGGAAATCCGGCTTCAGCCTGATTTTCCTGGGGCTCGTGGCCCTCGCCGCCGCCTGGTTTGGAAAAGCCCTTCCCGCCGGCTTCCTGCCGGAGGAGGACCAGGGCTTCCTCTACGTGGCCATCCAACTTCCCTTCGCCGCTTCCATGGACCGCACGGTGGCGGTGTGCAAACAAGTCGAAGACCTGGTCCTGGCCACGCCGGGAGTTGAAAGTTGCACCACGGTGGCTGGGTTCAGTCTCCTGAGTTTTACGCGCAACACCTACAGCGCGACGCTTTGGGTTAGCCTGAAGGACTGGGACCAGCGCACCAAACCGGAGGAAAGTTATACCGCGATCAAGGCGAACCTGACGCGCAAGCTTTCCCGGGTGCCGGCGGCGATGGCCTTCGGGTTTCCGCCGCCTGCCATCGCGGGCGTCGGGACGGCCGGCGGGTTTACCATGGTGCTGGAAGACCGGGCCGGAAAGGACATTCCGTTTCTCGCCGCCAACGTCGCCAAATATATGGAAGCGGTGCGGAAGCGTCCTGAGATCGCCAGCATCAACACCACCTTTTTGCCAGCGGTTCCCCAGCTTTACGTGAATGTGGACCGTGACCGGGTCCTCAAGCAAGGCGTGGACCTGGCGGAGGTTTACAAAACCCTGCAAACTTTCATGGGCGGGTATTTCGTCAACTATTTCAACCGGTTTGGGCGGCAGTGGCAGGTCTATGTGGAGGCCGAGGGTGATTATCGGACGCGCGCCGAAAACCTGGGCCTGTTTTACGTGCGCAACCACAATGGCGAGTCCATTCCCATGTCCGCTCTGACTTCAACCAAGGACATTTCCGGGCCCGAGTTTACGATGCGCTACAACCTGTATCGTTCGGCACAGCTCAACGGCACGGCGGCGCCTGGATATAGTTCCGCCCAGGCCACCAAAGCCCTGGAGGAAGTATTCGCCCAGACCATGCCGCCGGAGATGGGTTACGACTACATTGGCATGTCGTTTCAGGAGCAGAAGGCGGCCCAGGGGGTTTCGCCGGCGGCGATCTTTGCCCTTTCCTTCCTTTTTGTCTTTTTGATCCTGGCGGCCCTCTATGAGAGCTGGTCGCTGCCTTTCAGTGTTTTGCTGGGAACGCCCATCGCCGTCTTCGGCGCTTTTGCCGCCCTGTTATCACGGCAAATGGTCAATAATGTTTTTGCCCAAATCGGATTGGTGATGCTTATCGGGCTGGCGGCCAAGAACGCCATCCTGATCGTGGAATTCGCCCGGCTGGAATACGAGAGAGGCAAGCCGCTCCTTGAGGCGACCCTGCTGGGCGCCCGTCTTCGCCTGCGGCCGATTTTGATGACTTCGTTCGCCTTTATTTTCGGCTCGCTGCCCTTGTGGTTCGCCAGCGGGGCGGGAGCGGTTGCGCGGCGCATTCTCGGCACGGTGGTCATCGGCGGGATGCTGGCCGCCACCTGCGTCGCGGTTTGCCTGATACCGGTGACATTTTACGTGGTCGAGAACATTGCCCGCCGCCGCCGCGCCGCGGAGCCGAATGCCGCCCCGGGTTTGGCGGGCTCCGCATTGGGAGAAAGCGGTTCATGAGCGTTCCAGCCCAGCGCGGAAAAAGCGTTTGCCTGCTTTTGATTTCTGTGGGCGCGGCGTGGCTCGCGGGTTGCGCGGTCGGTCCCAATTACCGGCGCCCGCCCGTCGATTCTCCCGCCGCCTTTCGCGGCGACAACGCCGCGACGAACACTTCCTTCGCCGACCTGGATTGGTGGGGAGTCTATCAGGACCCGGCGTTGCAGGCGCTCGTCCGGGAAGCTTTCACCAATAACTATGATCTGCGCGTCGCGGTGAGCCGCGTCGAACAGGCCCGGGCCTTCGCCATGCAGGCCAGGTCCCAGTTCGTGCCCAGCGTCAATTACAACGGGGCCGTCAGCCAGGGACGGAATGATCTGTTTGGCGAGGCCTTCCCCAACAACGGGACTTCGGTCGGCTCCGCCACGGCCACCCTCAACGCCTTTTGGGAAGTGGACCTCTGGGGCCGCATTCGCCGGCTCAACGAATCGGCCCGCGCCCAGTTTCTGGCCTCGCAAGAAGCGCGCCGCGCCGTTCGCCTGAGCCTGTTGAGCGCGGTGGCCACCGATTACTTCCGCTTGCTCGAGCTGGACCAGGAGTTGGAGATCGTCCAACGCACCACCAATTCTTTTGGCGAAAGTTTGAAAATCTTCACGCAACGTCTCGAAGGCGGCACGGCCACCGACTTGGAAGCGTCCCGCGCCCTCGCCGCCCTGGCCGACGCCGCCTCGGCCACGCCCTCCATCCTGGAACAGATTACCTTGACGGAAAATGAGCTGTCCGTCTTGTTGGGCCGCATCCCCGGTCCGGTCAGCCGAAAGGGAGGGCCCGCCGCCGCCTTGCCGCCGGAAGTGCCGCCGGGTTTGCCCTCCGCCTTGCTGGAACGCCGCCCGGACGTGCGCGAAATGGAGCAACTGCTCCGGTCCGCCAACGCGCAAATCGGCGAAGCGGCCGCGGAGTTTTTTCCTAAGATAGGTTTGACAGCATTCCTTGGCAAAATCAGCCCGGAGCTGTCCGCGTTTACGTTGGGGGGCGCCAATGCCTGGGGTCTTGCCGCGGAAGGCACGGGGCCGCTTTTCGAAGGCGGCCGATTGGTGGGACAATATCGGCAAGCCAAAGCGGCCCGCGACGAAGCCCGGCTTCATTACCAGCAAACGGTCCTGACCTCCCTGCGCGAAGTATCCGATGCCCTGGTTTCGCGCGAGCGATTGGCCGAAATTCGCGAAGAGCAGGCCCGCGAAGTGGGGGCGCTGGAGCGGGCCGTGCGGGTTTCCACCGAGCGCTACCTCGCGGGCAAAGCCAGCTATTACGAAGTCCTCGAAGCGCAACAACAGCTCTTTCCGGCACAGCTTAATCTGGCCCGGACCGAACGAGATCAAGAGCTGGCCGTCGTCGCCCTCTACAAGGCCCTGGGCGGCGGCTGGAAAAACGAAGGCGCCGCCAGCTCGGCCTCGACGATGCGCCCTGGAGCAGGGCAGGATATCGCCGCAAGGAATTAATATGATGAATAAGTCCGTTGAATTCTTGATCCATCACGGCGCCGCGGTCTTATTTTCCACGGTCTTCATCGAACAGCTCGGAATTCCGTTGCCGGCGGTGCCTTGGCTGTTCGCCGCTGGCGCCTTGATTGGGACGGGCAAGATGAATTGGCTGGTGGCAGTGGGATCGTCCCTGGCTGGCTCTCTTTTGGCCGATGTGATTTGGTTCTATCTCGGCCGCCATTACGGCAATCGTGTTTTGGGGCTGCTGTGCCGCATCTCGCTGGAGCCAGACTCTTGCGTCCGCCGAACGCAGAATGTCTTTGCCCGCTACGGCATCGAAGGGGTCGTGGCGGCGAAGTTCATTCCGGGATTGAGCACCCTGGCGCCGCCGCTGGCGGGCAATTCCGGTTTCAGCCTGGCTCGCTTTCTTTTCTTCGATGGCATCGGCTCGCTGCTCTATGTGGGATGTCTTCTGCTGGTGGGTGTTTTGTTTAGCCATCAATTGGAAGCGATCATCGCCGCCCTCGCCGGCTTGGGAACGGGCGCCTTGGCGGTGGTTGGGGGGATGATCGCCCTTTACATTGGTTACAAGTATTTCCAGAGGCACCGGCTGTTGCGCGAACTGCGCATGGCGCGCATTACGGTGGATGAGCTGCACCAAAAGCTGGAGGCGGGCGAGAACCTGATCATCCTCGATTTGCGGTCGCAGGCGGCGCTGGACGAGGACCCCTCATTAATCCACGGCGCTCTGCACCTCAATATGGATGAGGTGGAGAACCATCTGCAGGAGATTCCTCATGATCGCGACATCATTCTCTACTGTTCCTGCCCCAACGAGGTGAGCGCCGCGCGCGTCGCGCTGCTCTTGCAGCGCAAAGGTTTTTCACGAGTCCGCCCCTTGCTGGGAGGAATCGATGCTTGGCGAGAACGCCATTACCCGATAGAATCACGAGCGGTTCGTGTGACTTAATCCCGAGGTTGAACGGTTCAAACAAAAAAGAACATGGCTAAACCCGTCATTTGGACAGTTGATGACGACCCGGACGTTCTGCGGGCGGTGGAACGGGATCTGCGGCGTCAGTATGGCGACCGCTACAAAGTTTTTTCAGCCGATTCAGGCGCGTCCGCCCTGGAAGGAGTAAAGCAACTGAAACTGCGCGACGAAGCGGTGGCGCTGTTTCTTGTGGACCAGAGAATGCCGGGCATGTCCGGGGTGGAGTTCCTGGAGAAAGCCATGGAGTTTTACCCGGAGGCCAAACGCGCCCTGCTGACCGCTTACGCGGACACCGACGCGGCGATTCGAGCCATTAACAGCGTCCATATCGACCATTACCTGATGAAACCGTGGGACCCTCCGGAAGAACGGCTTTACGGCGTGGTGGATGATCTGCTCGATGACTGGCAAGCTTCGTATCATCCCGCTTTTGAAGGAGTGCGCGTCATCGGGAACCGGTGGTCCCCGCGTTCCAATGAGATTCGCGACTTTCTCGGGCGCAATTTTGTCCCCCACCAGTGGCTCAACATCGAGACGGATGAAACGGCGAAACAACTTCTCCAGACCACGGGCGCCGGCGCTTCGTCCTTGCCGATCGTCGTCCTGACCGACGGTTCATTCCTCAGCAACCCGGTTATTGCCGAGCTCGCGCAGAAGCTGGGATTAAAAACCAAAGCGGAATTTCCGTTTTACGACCTGGTGGTCGTGGGGGCCGGCCCAGCGGGACTGGCGGCGGCCGTTTATGGCGCGGCGGATGGCTTGCAGACATTGCTGATCGAACGAGAGGCCCCAGGCGGGCAAGCCGGGCGGAGTTCGCGGATTGAGAATTATCTTGGTTTCCCGGTGGGGCTGAGCGGCGGGGACCTGGCCCGGCGCGCCATTGCCCAGGCGCGGCGCTTTGGGGTGGAGATTCTCGCGCCGCAAGAGGCCAAGAGCGTCCGCGTCCAAGGCCCCACGCGGGTGCTGACCCTGGAAGATGGGGCGGAGGTGGGCTGCCGGGCGCTGTTGATTGCCACGGGGATTGCTTTTAGGAATCTGGACGTGCCGGGGTTGGAAAAATTGAACGGCGCGGGAGTCTATTATTATGCGCCGATGTCGGAGGCGTTCTCTTACCGGGACGGAGATATTTACATTGTCGGCGGGGCCAATTCCGCCGGCCAGGCCGCCATGTATTTTTCCAAGTTTGCCCGCCAGGTCACGATGCTGGTGCGCGGCCCCTGCTTGTCCGAGAGCATGTCCAGATACCTGGAGAACCAGATCGCCGCCACGAAAAATATCGCGGTGAGATTTAACTCAAGGGTCGTGGCGGTGGAAGGCGTGGACCGGTGTGAAAGAATTACCATGCTTGACAGTCAAACGTGCGCGCGGGAGACCGTGCCTGCCAGCGCGTTGTTAATTTACGCGGGGGCGATTCCGCGCACCGAGTGGCTCGCGGGGGTCCTCGAACGGGATGAGCAAGGTTACCTGATTGCCGGCCCGCATTTGCTGCGAGAGGGGCGGCGTCCGCCGGGATGGACGGCGGACCGCGACCCTTTCTATTTGGAAACCAGCGTCCCGGGTATTTTCGTGGCCGGGGATGTTCGCCATCGGTCGGCCAAGGGAGTTACCTCGGGAGTTGGCGAAGGCGCCATGGCGGTCAAACTCGTTCACGAGTACCTGGGTCTTTTGTAGCCATGAACCAGGCAGACCTCCAGTTAGTGCGGTCCGCTCCCTTGTTCTGCGGGTTGACCGATGACCAATTGGGATGCATCGAACCGGGCGAGGTCGTTGAACTGCCCGCCGGCGCCGTGCTGGTTCCCGAAGGGGAACGGAGCCCCTATTTCTATGTGGTGCTCGAAGGGGAGCTTCGACTCAGTCGCACTTATGATCGTCAGACTGTCCTGATGGGGGTGATCAAGCCGGGAAAATATACAGGTGAAGTGACACTCCTGCTGGACATCCCATGGCTGGCGTCGGCGCGAGTGGGAAAGGCAGCCAAATTGTTCCGGCTCCGCCAGGAAGATTTCTGGAAGATGTTGAGCACCTGCCATGCGGTGGCCCGCGAGATTTTTCGATTCGCCGCCACCAAGATGCGCAACTTGGAAGGCTATTCGCAGCAGCGGGAGAAGCTGGCCTCTCTCGGCACGATGGCGGCCGGCTTGGCCCATGAACTCAATAATCCGGCGTCGGCCGCCCGCCGCGCGGCAGCGCATTTGCGGGAGACCACCGACAAAGCGTATAACCTCCTTTGCCAGCTTTCTAAAATCCTTTCCCATGACCAATGGCGCCAGTTGGCGTTGGCAGCTCAAGAAGCGACCGAAAGACTCGCGTGCGCCCCGGCGCTCGATCACGTGGAGCGCAGTGATCGCGCCGATCAGATCGCGACCTGGCTCCAGGCGCGGAGTGTGGCGGCGTCCTGGGAAGCCGCTCCGACTTTTGTCAGCGCGGACTTGGACATTCCCTGGCTGGAGGAATTGGCGGGCAAACTTCCGCCCGAAAGCCATGCGGGGGCATTCAGTTGGCTGGAATCACGCCTGAATTTGAAATTGCTGCTAAACGAGGTTGAGCAAAGCACCGGACGCATCTCCGAATTGGTCAAAGCGATGAAGTCCTATTCTCACATGGGCCAATCGCCCATGCAGGAAGTGGATATTCATGAAGGCCTCGAGAGCACCCTGCTCATGCTCGGTCACAAATTGAAGAATGTGACCCTGCGGCGGGATTTTGACCGCTCCATTCCGCGCCTCATGGCCTATGGCAGCGAGCTCAACCAGGTTTGGACGAACCTCATTGATAACGCCATCGACGCGGTCCAGGGCCAGGGCAAAATCTGTATCAGCACGTGTCGCGAAGACGATCAAGTGGTCGTGGAAATTGTCGATAACGGCTCCGGCATCCCGCCGGAAGTCCAGTCTCACATGTTCGAACCGTTTTTCACGACCAAAGCAGTGGGCGCCGGCACCGGCCTGGGATTGATTATCAGCAACCGCATCGTGGCCGACCGGCACGGCGGCGAAATTGAATTTGAATCCAAGCCCGGCGAAACCCGCTTCAAAGTCCGGCTCCCCATTCACCGCCCCGCAAATTGAAACCATGCCACCCGCCGCGCAGACTGAATATGAAGCTGACGTAACGACCGGCGCGGACGGTGTCACGCGGGTGGCACTCAAGGGGCGCCTCAGCGCGCGTACGGTGGCGGATTGCTGGAAAAGCCTGGAGGACCAATTGCGCGCAGGCCGAATCAAGACCCTCGAAGTGGATGTGAGCGGAGTCGATTTCTGCGGCGGCGCCGGCTTTGCCCTGCTCCGATATTTGAACATGGGGCGGATGACGCCGGGAGCGACGGTTTCGGTCGTGGGATTGGCGGCGGAATTTAAGACCATCTTCGAAGGCTTCACCGCCAGTGACTACGGCGCGTTCCATCCGCAGGTTCAGAAACAAAGTCACCCGCTGATCGAGGAAGCAGGGCACGCCACCCGGCAAATCATCGGAGATTTGCGAGAGCAGGTGGATTTTTTAGGAGGCGTCGCGGTCCATCTGCCGGCTTCGATTGCGAATCGAAAGCGAATGCGCTGGCCGGAGGTGCGCCACGTCTTCGAGCTGGCGGGCGCCAACGCCGTCCCCATCGTCTCTCTCGTCAGCTTGCTTCTCGGGTTCATTATCGCCTTCGAGTCGGCGCAACGGCTGGCCGAATTTGGCGCGCAAATTTATGTCGCGAATACGATTACCATCGTCATGGTTCGGGAAATGGGGCCGCTCATGACCGCCATCCTGCTCGCGGGCCGTTCCGCCTCGGCCTTTGCGGCGGAGATTGGCACGATGAAAGTCAATGAGGAATTGAACGCGCTGGAGACGCTGGGACTTGATCCGGTCCGGTTTCTGGTCATTCCGCGCATCGTGGCCGGCGTTCTGGTGGCGCCGCTGCTCACTTGTTACTCGATCCTGATGGGCATCGTGGGAGGCGTCCTGGTCATGCTGGGGCTGCATTTTTCTCTCATGCTCATCGTCCATCAGATGTGCCTGAGCGTTCGTTTGCATGACCTCACGGTGGGAATCGGGAAAAGCGCGGTCTTCGGAGTCATCGTTTCCGGCGTGGGTTGTTGGCGCGGCCTGCAAACGCAGCAGGGCCCGAGCGCCGTGGGGTTGTCCACGACCAGGGCCGTCGTCACCAGCCTTCTGCTGATCATCATGGCGGACGCCTGTTTTTCAACGATTTCTTACTTTCTAAAATAATGGATGCGCCGGAAGACATTGTCATTTCCGTGAAGGACCTGAGCATCGGTTACGGAGACCGGGTCATTCTGGAGAAGGTCAGTTTCCAAGTCTGCCGGGGCGAAGTGTTTGTCATCCTTGGGGAATCGGGCTGCGGCAAGAGCACCCTGATGAAAACCCTGATCGGGCTGAACGCCCCCCACTCGGGCGAAGTATGGATCGAGGGAAGCAACCTGATGGCCGCGGAGGGTGAGGAAAGATTAAGGCTTCTGCGCAAATTCGGGGTCATGTACCAAAGCGGCGCTCTCTTTGGCTCAATGACCGTGCTCGAAAACGTGCGGCTGCCGCTCGACGAGTTTACGTCCTTGCCGGAGCCATTGAAGGAATTGGTCGCCTTGGCCAAATTGAAACTGGTTGGCCTGGGCAACGCCGCCAACAAAATGCCCGCCGAATTGAGCGGAGGCATGCAGAAGCGCGCGGCCATTGCCCGGGCGATGGCCTTGGACCCCGGCATTCTGTTTCTGGACGAACCATCGGCCGGATTGGACCCGATCACTTCCGCCGGGATTGATCTCCTGGTCTCCGGCTTGGCGCGGCATGTCGGCATAACGTTTGTCATTGTGTCCCACGAGCTGGCCAGCATCTACGCCGTGGCGGACCGAGTCATTATGGTTGACTGCCAGGCCAGGGGAATTATCGCCCGAGGCAAACCGGCCGAGCTGCGTGATACCGCCACCGACCCCTGGGTGCATCGCTTTTTCAATCGCGAAGCGGACCCCAGCCATTCGGTCCAACCCACCTAGAATTGATGAGCGCGAAAACCAACAATTTCAAACTGGGGCTTTTTACTTTGGTGGGGCTTGGCCTGCTCCTGACGGGAGTGCTGGCGTTTGGCACTTGGAGCACGTTTGAAAAAAAGACCCTGTTTGAGACCTACGTGCCCGGCGATGTCAGCGGATTGTCCGTGGGCTCCGCGGTCGAATTCCGCGGCGTCCGTGTGGGCAAAGTCACGCATATTAGTTTTTCCTGGAACGAATACCAGGACAAAGAGCCGGGATGCGTGGTCGTGGTCTTCGAGATGAAAGACGACGTGTTCGCGGGACCTCCTGGGAACGGATGGCACGAGCAACTCCAGGCCGCGATTGATCGCGGTTTGCGCGCCCGTCTCAAAGCCCAAGGGGTCACTGGGACCTGCATTATCTCGCTCGAGTACCTGTCTCCGGATGAAAACGCACCGTTGAAGTTTTCGTGGACGCCTCGGTACTCTTTTATCCCTTCCGCGCCCGGTTTGTTCGGAGACCTGCTGGCTTCATTGCAAAAGGCCCTTCATCGTTTTGAACGCGTCAATGTCGCCGCGCTCGATCAGATGGCAGAAACGGATTTGAAATCGGCTGGCCGGGTGCTGGATCACGTCGAGAGGGTTGACCTGGATAGCCTCAGCAGCAACGCCAACGCGCTCCTGGTGGAAGTGCGCCGCAGCAATGCCAAACTGGAGACGTTCCTCGCTGACACCGATGGCACCGTTAAAAAACTGCAGTTGGATAAACTCATCAGGGACGCGGACACCCTCGTGGGGCGGGCGGACACTCTTGTGGGGCAATTGCAGGATACGATCCGCAAACTGGAGCCCGGTGTCACCAGTATTGATTTCGATGGATTGAATCAAACCCTCGCCAGGGCCCGCCAGGCTATTCAAAATATGAACGACGTCCTCAACGAACTGAAACAATATCCTTCGGGGTTTATTTTCGGGCAGCCGCCGCCCCGGCTCAAGGAGGTCCAGCCGATCCACAAGTAAAAAACCATTTTCCGCCACACACCATGAGGGCTATTCTTATCGCCGCCGTTTGTTTATTGACTGGCTGCCTGGCGCGTCCGCACCTGGACAGGCAATCCTTCATTTTCGCTCCGCCACCCCCCGCGGCGGCAAAGGGCGCTCCCGGAGGGCGCGTGCTTGGCCTCCGAAGTTTGCAAATTGCCCCGCCCTTCGAGGGCCGTGAGTTTGTGTGCCGCACGGGTGAGTCCGCCTACGACCGTGATCCCTACGCCCAATTCATGGTCTCCCCAGCAGAGGGACTGCCCTCTCCCATTTGCGGTTGGTGGCGCGAAGCCGGGGGATTCCGCGGCGTGGTGGAAGCCGGCAGCGCCCTTAAACCGGATACGCTGGTTGAGGTTTATGTCGGCCAGCTTTATGGCGACTTCCGTTCCGCGCGACAACCCGGCGCGATCCTTGACATGCGCTTTGTGTTCTTTGACGCCTCCAAGGGCGTTCCAGGAGCAGTGATATGGCAGCAGGAATACACGCGCGACATTCCGCTGAAGGCGCGCACGGCAGAAGCCCTCATCGATGGCTGGAACCAGGCGCTGGCGCAGATTCTCAATTCCGCGATGCTGGACTTTGGGCGCGCCGCGAACCCATGAGAACGTGGTTTTATGAGCATACCTGCGTCACAACTGGAAGACTATGCCGCGCAAAAAGGCCCGGAGCGAGTCTTGGACGGCACTCACCTTTTGGTCGCGACGGGCCGCACTCCGAATACCGAGGGACTGGGATTGGAAGCCGCGGGCGTGGAAGTCACCGGTCGCGGCTACATAAAAGTGAATGAGCGCCTGGAAACAACGGCTCCCGGAGTCTGGGCGGTTGGGGATTGCGCCGGCAGTCCAATGTTCACGCACATTTCTTTCGATGATTTCCGCATCGTGCGCGATAACCTCGCGGGCGGCAACCACGTCGCAACAGGCCGGCTGGTTCCCTTCTGCATGTTCACTGATCCAGAGTTTGCCCGGATCGGCTTGAGCGAAACGGAAGCGAAAGCGCGCGGAATCCCTTACCGGCTGGCAAAAATTCCCATGCTGGCAGTCTTGCGCACCCGCACACTTTCGGAGACGCGCGGCTTCATGAAAGCCCTGGTCGATGCGGAGAGCGACCGTATTCTTGGGTTCACGGCGTTTGCGGTCGGAGCCGGCGAGATTATGGGCGCGGTGCAGGTCGCGATGATGGGGGGGCTGCCCTATACGGTTTTGCGCGAGGCCATTTTTACGCACCCGACGCTGCTGGAGGGGCTCGTCTCTTTGTTTTCCACCGTCCCTCCATTCCTAAAACCAACCAAGTAGGCAAGCAGGAGGTCGCCGGACACTATGAACATCCTGGTTATTGATATTGGCGGAACCCACGTCAAGGTCATGGCTACCGGCCAGGACAATGAACGGAAATATGACGTCATTTCCATCGGCTACCCGGGGCCGGTCCTCTGCAACCGGCCCATTGCCGAACCGTGGAATCTGGGAAAAGGGTGGGTCGGTTTTGACTTTGAGGCCGCCTTCAGGCATCCAGTCAAAGTGTTAACTCAATGAAGGAAAGGAGCAGAAAACAATTATGATAGCAAAAGTGAACTCGCTGACGCAGAGCAAGGCGTGGAAGGACCTCGCCGCCCATTACAAGACAGCCGGGAAACTGCATCTCCGCGAACTGTTCGCGCAGGACCCGAACCGTGGTGAGCGATTGACAGCCGAAGCGGCGGGCCTGTTCCTGGACTATTCGAAAAACCGCGTCACCGAGCAGACGCTTCAGCTCCTGGTTCAGCTCGCCAGGGAGTCCAGTTTAGCGGAACGCCGGGAAGCCATGTTTGCCGGTGAGAAAATCAATGCCACGGAGAACCGTGCGGTCCTGCACGTGGCGTTGCGCGCGCCGAAGCACGCCACCTTTCCAGTGGACGGCAAAAACGTGGTGCCGGAAGTTCATGCCGTGCTGGACAAGATGACGGACTTCTGCAATCGAGTCCGGAGCGGCGGATGGATGGGCCACACTGGCAAGCGCATCAGGAACGTCGTCAACATCGGCATCGGCGGTTCCGATCTGGGTCCCGTGATGGCCTACGAGGCGCTCAAGCATTTCAGTGACCGCGGCATGACGTTCCGTTTCGTGTCAAATGTGGACGGCATGGATTTTGTAGAGGCGGCCCACGGACTCGACCCGGCGGAGACGCTGTTCGTTGTTTCCTCCAAGACTTTCACCACCCTGGAAACCATGACCAACGCCGAAACCGCGCGCGATTGGCTGCTCAAGGGCCTGGGCGGCAACAAGGCGGCGGTCGCCAAACATTTCGTCGCGGTCTCCACCAATGCCGCAAAGGTCTCCGCGTTTGGAATCGACACGGCGAACATGTTCGGGTTTTGGGATTGGGTGGGCGGGCGTTACTCGATGGATTCGGCCATTGGCCTTTCCACCATGCTGGCCATCGGGCCGGAGAACTTTCGCGCGATGCTTGATGGATTCCATCAGATGGACGAGCATTTTCGCACCGCGCCCTTTGAGAAAAACCTGCCGGTGCTGATGGGGCTTCTGGTCGTGTGGTACACCAACTTTTTCGACGCGCAGACCGTGGCGGTGCTGCCCTACGAGCAATATCTGAAGCGCTTCCCCGCTTACCTTCAGCAGTTAACCATGGAGAGCAATGGCAAGCACGTCACGCTCCAAGGGAAGCAGGTCAGGTATGATACCGGGCCGGTCTATTGGGGCGAACCGGGGACCAACGGCCAGCACTCCTTCTACCAGTTGATTCATCAAGGCACGCGGCTGATTCCGTGCGATTTCATCGCGTTCGGCCAGGCACTGACACGCCTGGGACGACACCATGATATGTTGCTGGCGAATGTCTTTGCCCAGGCCGAAGCGCTGGCCTTTGGCAAAACAGCGGCGGAAGTGAAGGCCGAAGGGACGCCGGCCCGGCTCGTGCCGCATCGCGTTTTCGAGGGCAATCGCCCGTCGAATACCATTCTCGCGGAGCGTCTCACCCCCGCGGTGCTCGGCTCGTTGGTCGCGCTTTACGAGCACAGCGTTTTTACCCAGGGCGTCATCTGGAACGTCAACTCCTTCGATCAGTGGGGCGTGGAACTTGGCAAAGCCCTCGCCCAGCGCATCATTCCGGAGTTGGAGGGCCAGGCAGAGCCCAGCCTCAAGCACGATAGTTCAACAAACAACCTGATCGGTCGTTACCGGAAAATGAAAGGAGCCTAATGAAAGAGAAGAGAACGATGCAACTTGGGATGATCGGGCTGGGCCGGATGGGGGCCAACATGGTGCGCCGGCTGATCAAGGACGGACATCCATGCGTGGTCTTTGACCGTTCGCCGGAGGCGGTGAGTGCCCTGGTCAAAGATAAGGCCGCCGGCGCCGCTTCCCTGGCCGATTTCGTCCAGAAGCTCGACAAGCCGCGCGCTATCTGGCTGATGGTTCCGGCCGCGGTGGTGGACCAGACCATCGCCGGGCTGTCGCCCCAATTGGAGGCGGGCGACATTCTGATTGACGGCGGCAATTCCTACTATGTCGATGACATCCGGCGCGGCAAGGAATTGGCCGAGAAGGGAATTCATTATGTCGATGTGGGGACCAGCGGCGGCGTCTGGGGTTTGGAACGTGGCTATTGCATGATGATCGGCGGCGAAGCGGAAGTGGTGCAGCGCTTGGACCCGATCTTCGCCACGCTGGCCCCGGGTCTTGGCGATCTTCCGCGCACGCCGGGACGGGAGAAAATGGGCGGGACCGCTGAACACGGCTACCTGCATTGCGGTCCGAATGGCGCCGGTCACTTCGTCAAGATGGTCCACAACGGCATTGAGTACGGCATCATGGCCGCGTACGCGGAGGGTTTGGGTGTTTTGAATGCGGCCAACATTGGCAAAGGGCAAAGCGCCGCCGACGCCGAAACGACCCCTTTGCGCGACCCGGGACATTATCAATACGACATCAAGCTGGCGGACGTGGCCGAAGTCTGGCGGCGCGGCAGTGTCATCGCCTCGTGGTTGTTGGACCTGACGGCCACCGCGCTGGCGGCGGACCCGAAGCTATTGAAGTTCGCCGGCCGGGTTTCGGATTCTGGCGAGGGCCGCTGGACGATTAAAGCCGCGATTGATGAGGGGGTGCCGGTGCCGGTGCTGACGACCGCGTTGTACGAACGGTTCGCCTCGCGCGGCGAGTCGGATTACCAGGATAAACTACTTTCGGCCATGCGCTTTGGCTTTGGCGGGCACCTCGAAAAATCAGGAGCGAAAGAGTCATGAGCGCCTCAGACTGAAAGAAAGGAACTATGCGCATTGGAATCGCCACCGACCACGGCGGCTTTGAGTTGAAGGAGAAACTGGCCGCCCGCCTGCGTCAAGCGGGTCACGAAACAGTCGATTTCGGCGCGCACCAGTTGACACCGGATGATGATTATCCCGACTTCGTGATTCCGCTGGGCCGGGCCGTAGCCGCCGGGAAAGTGGAACGTGGGGTGGCGATTTGCGGCAGCGGCGTGGGCGCCTCGGTTTGTTTGAACAAAATCAGAGGCGTGCGCGCCTGTCTGATTGAAGATCATTTCTCCGCCAAGCAAGGGGTCGAGGACGACAATCTCAACGTGATTTGTTTGGGCGGCCGGATCGAAGGGCCGGAGCTGGCCTGGGACCTGGTCCAAACGTTTCTTGCCGCCCGGTTTAGTCAAGCAGAACGACACCTGCGGCGGCTGCGCAAAGTGGCCGCGCTGGAGGCCTAATCCTTTTTTTTCAGAACTATCGTCCATCCCGGCGGGCTGATGGGAATCTTCACCGCGGCCCCCGTCGGGACTAAAGCCAGCTTGTGGACATAGGAACCAAAGTTAGCATCGTAAAAGGGTGGGTATTTCCACTCACGCCCTTCGCCCCAGAGCATGACAGCCACCCCGGCCATGGCCAGGAATCTGCACGGTTTCAGATCGCACTTCGCCGCGCACCTGATGAGCGCCCAGGAAAATGCCAGCATGGGAAAGAACCAATAGCGGCCCCCTGTGCTGTTGGCCAAAGGAATCCACCGCGGCTGGGGCCCGTCGGAGAGCGGGCTCTTGAGTTCAGCGGCCATGAGCAAGGCGCAAAAGAGAATAAAAAGGCGCAGCTCCCATTCGGCTTTGAGGGAGACCCACGCCAGGATGGCTGTCCCGATTAAAAGAGGCAGAAGAATGGCCGGCAGGTGGGCGTGTAATAAAACCTCGTTTTGTCCGATCAAGGCCCCCAGATAGACCTGTCCGGCTACCATCTTTGCCAGCAACAATGGCGTGGCGCCCAAGGGAGCTTGCCCCCGTTCGTGCAAGCCTCCGCCCAAGAGCGAGATTCCTTCCAGTGTCGCGGTAGCTAAAAAGAGGCCGCAGACCAAGCCATTCCATTGGCTCCGGGCCCTCCACCAAACCACGGCCGCGACCGGCAGCAGGACCAGGCAAAACGGGCCTGTCAGCCCGCAGAGGAGAAAAACCCCGGCGTCGAGCGCCTTCCCTTGCCAGCCCTCTGGGGGTTTAGCCAGCAATAACAAGCTTGCCACCAGCGCCAAGTGCCACTGTGCGTTGGTGAGAACCACGTGTATTTCCCCGGCGTTGGGCAGAGCCACGTACGCTCCCGCCATGAGCAGGCGCATGGGGATGGTTCCCCAGTTGGAGCTGCGGGAGGAAAGGAGGATGGGCACCGGCATCGCCTGGATTAAAATCCCGCAGATGTTCATTAATATCGGTGCGCTGGACAAGGGGACTAACAGAGTCAAACCAACAATAAGCTTTGGGCAGATGGCAAAGTAACCTCCGGCGGTCAGGAACAAGGAATGCACCCAGCCCAGGTTGTAGGCCTCCGCGTACCACGCCCCCCCTTCGCCGTAAAACTGTGGATTGGTCAGCAGGTCTGGTTCCCGGGTGGCGACAACCGCCGCGGCGTAGAGAAATATCCAGCACAACACCGTGCCGCTCAGCCCTTCCTGGCGTTCTAATTGCTGGAGCAGGGAGGACCAGGATTGCGATGGTCTGTGCCGATGAGGGCCGCAGGGCGTGGCCACGTCAAGACCTGCGTTCACTTCGAGAGGCTGACGCGTCTCGCCTGTAAGAGTATCCTGCATTTGATAGCACCCAGCGGCTTATCAGATGTGCTAAGAGCAACTAACGCGCCATCAGTAAAACTAAGAACCCGGAGGAGCAAATGCGTCAGCTTGACCTTCTCTAACACCCGATCCATCCCGAACGGAACTACCTTGTCCTTCCGAGGTTAGACTGAAAGTCACCCGGTTCCTTGCCGGCAGCACGGAGAGTATTGCACCTGAAAAATTTCATTCGTCGGCGCGCTCCATGAAAACTTGAACCCCCGGTCCGCATCGTAGCCCAGTGAAGCGGGGTCTATGGTTGGTGCCGACCGTTTCTGAAGTCACGGTAGATGTAGGCGATAAAATTCTCGTTCGTTGGTGGTAATGATGGAAGCGTTAAAATCGTTTCCCACTGTGCGGGGCAGTATGGGGATGGAAGTCCAATTGGAACTGGAACTAAGCAGATGAGATTTGTGCTCCAAAAAGAAATCCAACGCCACCGGCGACCAACCCAGGCTGACGGAGCCAGCGACGTTGTTCGTGATCCACAGTGTCGGCGGGCCGGGTTGAAGATATTCAGAGTAGCCTTGGGCGGCGGCCGTTTGCTGTCCCATCGCGAGTACGGGCAAAACCAGCGACTGGTTGGTATTTTGGAGGAAGAGGCCGATCTGATCCGCCGTCCAGTTTGAGCTGACGAGGGATTGCACAATGGGTTGCATTTGATTGTAGTCCAAATAGCTGAAATAGTATTCTGTCCAATAGGGCTCAATAAAGTCCATCCGTTCGTAGTATCCAGCCTTGACCATGCTCAGATGAAATTCCCGGTCCAGCGGGGCAAAGCAACTATAAACGTTACGGCCATTGATGGTATTGCCTGTGACCGCGTTCATTTGTTCTTCGGCCAGGGACACTTTCTTCAGCCAGCATTCACTAATGCCCACGCGCATGCCGTGCGGGTGAAGGGTGTTGGCGCCATGCGCGGCATCGGCCATTTGCAGGACGCGCTGCAGGTGGTTGAGGCCGATGTTGCTATGAACAGTAATTTGGTAAACATGGATGCTCAACAAGTCCAGTCCGGCTAGATTGGTGAAACCGGACAGAAAGTTGGTGAAATCCTGCTGCCAGGTGCCGCAGCCCGCGCCGACAATCATGTTGGTTGTCCGCAGCCCGGTTGCCTGCAGGTCGCTCAAAAAATTCGAGATCATGTTCATGTCCGCCGCCGCGTTTGTGAACTGGTTGCCTAAACTGGGCGGCAGGTTGTCGGCTTCGGTATTCGGCTCGGATTGGAGGAGCAGATAATCCGGTTTCAGATATTTGGCGACGGTCTGGTTGATTGCGCTGCGACCGGCAAGAAATTGGGCAAAGGTCAGATTCTCCTCATAATTGGCGACCGTGGTGTCGGGACTCACCAGGTCTCCAACCGGGATAATGATCTTGATCCCGCGCTGGCGCAGCAAAGCACAGAGGTTGGTGTAAAAGTTGAAGGTGTTGGTGTAACCCGCCGGATTGTTGGCTCCATTGGTGGCGTCGTAGTAAGGCTGGTAAAGGACTGGAAACTGGATGGCAAACTTGACGCTTGTGATGCCCATCGCCTGCAACCCATTCAGATAGGGAACGACGATGTTATTCAGAAAATTGGTGTCTCTGGAAGCATCGCCCGAGGTGCCCCAGCCTCGGCCCTCGCTGGTGGCCGGCATGAGCACCGCCCCCATCGAGCAGTCGGTTTGCAATCCATTCCAATTGGTGTCCAGCGTCGCTTCAAAATTAGTGATGTTGGATTGCAGCTCCGCGTAGAGATTGGTGAATTCCGCCGGCACTTGCGCGTCTGTTTGCACGTTCGAGGCCAGGAGCAACAACAACGCGCACGCAGCAAAAACAACTTCGATTTCCCAGTGAATGTATCGAAAGTGCATGGCTCGTTTCGTCATGGCAAACTTTGCAGCCGGTAAAACTTTGTATTGCCGAAGCCGCCGCTATTGGTGCCATTGTCGGTAAAATTGAATATTCCATTAGTGGACGTGACAAGGTTGGTAATTGTATTCCAGGCGGCCAGCAAATTGGTTGAGTAATCCACCTGATAAACGATGCTCGTAGGAGCCGTCCAAGCGAAGCTGAACTTTTTTTTCGATTTTACGAGCGAAGCGGGGTCGATCACCGGGTTGATGGTGAAGGCTGAACGCATTTTCACGATAGTGTAGGGGTTCCAAGTGGCCATCAAGTAATAGATATCGAGCGTGCTGTTTGAGATTGTGGTGAACGATTCAATCAGGTCAGGGGAATAAACCGTGCCCTCCGTGTTCGTGGGATTATGGTTCGAAGGATTGATGGTGGGACCGATGAGGCCCGGCGGGTTGTACCTATTGTCATGGATAAACACGCCCGCGCCACGATCGCGGGTCGAGTTAAAAATGAGTTGCGGCGTGCTCCAAGGACCCCACGGCTGTGCGGCAGAACAGAAATAAATGCCGGTGGTATTGGAGGGCGAGGCTGTGTTTCGGCCGCCGTCGTAGGCCATCAACCAGAGGTTGAGGCTGGTCGAGTAAATGACCGACAGGTTACCGACCGATGGCGGGCCGTTGGTGGGATTGTCCTGCACCACCGGAACGGCATTCGTTTCAATGCTGCTCCAGTTCGGCTGGCCATTTGTCAGGCCAGTGAAGTAGAGGGTTCCATTTCCGCTCAGATAGGAACTGACCGGTGTTGTTGCTAGATAAATGTCACTGGCCCGATACCCGCCCTCGCCAAACATCAGGACATTGGTCCCAAACAGGTGGAGTGAGTTGATGATAAAATGACCGCCGTTGGTAAGGACGGAAATCGTGCGATTGGTTTGAAAGGTCAGGTTGGTTTGGTTAAACGTGACCAGCACGGAATAATCGCCCGCGTGCTTTTGGGCAGAATTGGTCCCGTTGGTGTTGGAGCCGGTGTTGCAAATGAGGTAATTGACATTGGAAATGCAGATGCCCGCATTGGGCGTATCGTCCCCAGCCATGCTGATGCCCTTCGGATCGACAAAGACGTTTGAGCCGTCGCGGTTGGTATAGAAATTGAGCAGCAGGCCCGTTTCCCCGTCGGCAGTGCTGCTCCAGGCCACTGGATCGGCAGCCTGATAATTAATGTTGCTCCCGATCGTGTCGCCAAAAATATAAATCCGGTTGGTGCCACTCAAAAAGGTGGCGCTGACGTCCGTCCCTTCGATGTTGAACCGGGAGATCGTCTGGCTGGTGACATTCGAGCCGTCGGCCCAATCCACGTCACCGATGACCTGTTCCAGCTTGACCGACGAATTGGTGATCCAAGTTAGGATTGGGGCTGGTTGCGCGACAGCGGGAATACTGGCCGGCAGCATTGCGCCTATGAGCGCCGACCGGAGAAGTGGAATCAAGCCACGCACACAAATATTTTAACAGAACATACTTATGACGCAACTGTGCGCGGGCGATTTGGTCGGTTATGAATTTCCGAAAATTCCGACATTGCACTTCATGGATTTTGGATCAGCCGGAAGAAGCCGGCGGCTGACGATGCCGGCACGCTGATAGAATTGCTGCTTCCATTTGCTGTCGGAATTTGGCCTGCCGGTGACCAAGTCGTTCTGCCGTTAAGAGTCGCGTTAGTTTGCAGTTGAAAAGGAACCGTCGTCACGGGCCAGGACAAGAGCATGTTGGTTCCCGTTCTGGCGATGGAAAGTTGCGGACCTGCGACTCCGTAGCTCACCAGCGTGATGGGCCGTGTGTCGGTCAGAGTGGGTCCCAATCCCGAGAACCAAGACAGTCCAGTCTCTTCATTGGTGCCCGGGTCGCGACACAGTTCGGCCACTTGAAAATCGGCGCATTGACCAATGGCGATGATCGAATTCGTGGCTTGGCCGTAGTTACCAGACCCACCTAACGCCTGCAAATGCGTCACGTTAGTGGCTGACAGCATTTGATGGCTCCCTTCGTATTTGAAGGCGAAGAACGCCACCGATCCAGCGTTGTCAACTGCAACCGAGGCTGCTCCCTGGTCGAGATGTTCGGGATCAGGTTCGTAAAAAGCAAGCGGCATCGGGGTGTTCTGCACGCTGAACAGGTGGAATGACGGGTCCGGTTGATTGGCCGCCAGCGGCGTGTTGCCAAAATCCAGGCAAAGATTATAAACCTGGCCGCCGCCATCACCGCTGAAGACCGCAAACGGCTCGCTGGCTTCCCGGGCGATTCCGCTGCCGGTCCGCTGATCCAGTTGCAAGTCGCGCCAGATGGAACTTGCGGACTGCACCGTGGCCAGGCGCAGGCAGCGTTGTGTGGTCGTGTCGGGGAAACCGCTGTAAGCCGGAGTTGCCTCGTTTCCGACGAGAGCAAAGAAGGCGAGCGTCACTCCGTTTGTGGAATTGTTTTCTGTGGTCAGGACGGAAGTGGTGTTGGACACAAGCCAGTTTTCGCTGGCTTCCAAAACGGAAATGGTTTCTCCCGCGCCAATGAGCTTCGCCCCTGCCGGCACGAAGATCGGGCCGCCAACATAAAATTGTCCGCGCGGAATGAAAACCGTTGCTCCAAAATAGGGACTGTCGGTGGTGGTCGCGGCCGTGAGCGCGGCTTGAATCGCCGGTGCATTGTCAACCTGTGGATCATCGGGAACGGCGCCGAATTCCGGATCAGTAATCCGCAGCAACGGTTGATCTTCCCAGGACGGAAAATTTGTCCGCCAAAGGTGTTGTGAAATTAAATTGGACGGCGCCGAAGCGGCGAGCGAAACAACCGAGGCAACGGCGTCGGTATGGCTGCCATAGTCGAGGCCATTCAGGACCAGTTGGCCATTGTCGCGCCCGACCCGAAACGAATACCACGCCGCGTCCGCCCAATAGTTTGTGGGAACCACGACAAAGTTCGACGAATTGGATGCCGCGTCACTGATGATGTTGGTCGCCGCCTTTACAAAAACATTTTGCAGGTAAACATCCTGCGCGTAATTGTAAATGCCGATGCCGTTCGTTCCCGGCACTTCGATGGTGCCGTCCACCATGACCAGATTTCCCACCGACGGATTGCTGCCATTGCCGCCGATATTGGTTGAGTCGCAGAAAACCGCCGCATAGCCGGGCGCGGGATTGGTCGGAGCGGTAATGCAGAAACCGGCAACCACCAGCGGCCCGCGGACAACGGCGGTGCTGATGGCGTTGCTGGATTGCCTGGTCAACCTGACACCGGTGACGAGCGGCGAGGGCCGGTACTCGCTATGGCGAATTCCAATCTTGCCTCCGGTAATGTTCAAATTCGCAACGCTCCCGCCCGAACCGGGCAGACCGTCGATGCCGTAACCGAAATTGGTTCCATAAATATCCACGTCCTCGATCACGCAATACTGCGCTCCCAGCATCCGAATCGCCGACACCCTGGGGTTGTTTCCCATGTCAATATCGATTCCCCGGAACGTGGAGCAGTATTGCAATGCCGGGTCTTCTTGGATCACGGAATTGCCCTCGTCGCCCACCCACGAAAACTGGACAAAGACCGGGTAAACCGGTGGCGAAGGCCCGCCGCCCGGAGCGATGATATTGGTCACGACCGCGCCATCGGCAAGTTTCAGCACCGGTCGCGGGCCCAGGGTCGAACCGACCAACTTGTTGGCAAATTTGCGCTGGCCGGGCGAGGCAGGACCGGGAGTTTGAATGCAGGACAAACCGCCCGTGCAAAGATAAGTGCCCGGGGGAAAAAAGACGATGAGGTTCGCGGCGTAGGCATCGTTAATCGCATTTTGGATGGCCAGGTGCGCATCCGTGGCTCCACTGTTGTCCGCAAAATAGGGAGACTTTGTGACATCGAGCATGCCGTCGGTGAGGCGCGTTTGATCCAGTGGCAGCGGCACCAGCCGGGCTGGCACCGGAACCGCCACCGTGACATCAAACCGCAGTTGCGTGGCGGCGATGCCCAGTGTGCTGGTGGTGTTCGTTGCGCTAGTCCCTTCAAGACGAAATCCAACATAGTTGATGTTGGTGAAACCCGGCGCCACCATCGCTCCAATGGCAGTGATGTCCGTCAAAGGGTCATAACCATACCATGCAAGGCTGGTGGGATTTTGGCTGATGCTGCTGGGATTCGTTGCCGATGCCAAACCGGTGGACGCTGTCGAAATGAAAAAATTGGTTCCGTCCTCAACCACCCACCGTATTCCACTCGTATCCCCGGCGGCTGGTGCGACATCGGCAAACAGTCCGGCAAAAATATTTGTCGGCGAAAGGACGACTTGATCGGTCGAAAGCACATTCGCAAAGGAAGTTTTGTTAAACAAGACCAACCCCGTGATTGAGTAAGGGCCGGGCATGGAATTCGGCTCCTGCAATCGCAGGTCATCGAACGCACCGGTGGGGCCGAGTGTTTGAGGCTGGAGTGACAGGACCGTTCCTGCCGGTCCGGCCACCGTCACCCCCGAGAGAGGTTGTCCGGCATATCCCGCTGGTTGCCATGGGCCTTTACTGATCGCATTGGAAAAAATCATTTGCGACCTCTGGACATCGTTTGTAATCAGACCCTGACCGGACCACCAGATTGCTTCCACAACCGCCACAGCTCCCGAAAGTGGAACATTTCGATAAATGCCCATGGATGCTCCATGCGCCTCGCGAACCCGCGGCGCGGTCGATGCAATGACGACACCAGCGAGACAAGTCCACCAAAAAAACATCTTTCGGTGTACCGCGTTAAAGCCGGATTTCATGGTGGAATCGTGATTCGATAAAATCCCGTCGTGCCGCCGAAGACATCGGTGGTTGATGCCGTGCTGTTGGTGGCGACGATGACCGCGCCCAGATTTGTCCAAATGCCCTTTGCCAAATTCCTGCTGAATTGGACTTGATACGATTGGTTGGTCATGCTGTTCCAAGTCAATTCCACTCTCCCGTTCGTTGCCTGGATGCTTCGGAAGGTCAACGGCGGTGGGAGCACGTTGACTTGCACCGGCCAGGATTGGCCGGCGTTGTTATTAGCGTCACCGGAATAAACCGCCCTCAGCCAGTGCGTGCCCGGGTTCGTGACGGCGACGAAGGATTGCACTTGGCAAGAGCCATTCGAACCCCCGGAGAGAGCGACGCTGGCCAGATAATTGGTGTCGCTGTAAAAATCAATTCTTCCCGTGGGCAGGTTGGAATAAAGATTGTCCACTGACGCGCCAATGCCGATGACGCCGCCTTGAAATGTCCTTGCCGCGGACGCGACATGGACCCGCGCGCTGAACGCATGAAATTGCGCGTAGTTTAAGAAGCGCGGAACAATGGCGTTGAGATAGGTGCTGTGCATCAAATTGCTGAACTCGGTCAACCCGTTGCTCGCGCCGGCAGTCGTCAGGCTCCAGTCATCACCGGTGCCGTTCGCGTCAAAATACATGAAGCCCAGCAACTGCGGAAAGTTGGTCTGCAACGAACCCGCCGCCGCTCCGAAGAAGGTGATTTGATGCGCCTCGTTGGTGAAGTAGGCGCCGGTTTCGCCGATGAGCAGCGGCTTCGCGTGCGCCGCCATGTTGGTGTAGCCATAACTGGGGTCATCGATGAAAGTGTCGGCAAAGGCGTCGTCCTGCCGGTTGTAGGCGTCGAGGCCGATCCAATCTACATAGGCGTCGCCGGAATAAAATCCGTCCGTGTAGCCGCCGGCGGTTTGGCCGGGCGCGGAATCGTTGCCCGCGCCGGGATTCCACAGCCAGATCACGTTGGCCGCTCCGCTCGCATCGAAAATTGTTCGGATTTGCCGCCAGGCGGCTACGAAATTGCTTTGCGCCGCCGCCACTTGGTTGGACGACGGATCGTTGCCATTCGTTGGATAGCCGAGGTAGGCCCACGCCTTGCCGTTCGTGCCGAGCAGGTTCATCTCCCAAGCCCAGCGCAGCACAATCGGTCCCTGAAAGGCGGCCATTGCCAGGGCAGCGTTGGTGATCACAGTATTATTGGTGCCGGAAAGGATGTCGGTGAGATTCGTCGCATTCCAGGAAACGACCGGAATGCGGTTGCTAGCCGTGTCGTCAGAAATGCCTTTCGTTTGCGTAAATGCCTGTGGCGTGGAAAATGCGCTATCGGCCCAGTCGTAATAGTGCATGCTCAAAGGGAACGCCCGGCCGCACGCGATTTCCAAGGCGTCAATGTTGGCCGGCCCGGTGGAGGGGCTGACCCGCACGCCAGCGAGGATCGTACCTTGCGGCGGCATCAGCGTTGTCTCCACGCCGATGTTTTCAAAGGCGGGCACGCGGCCACTGCTCGTGGCCGCCAGAGTGTAAAGCCCCGGCTGGTTCAATGTCGTTGAGGAAAGGTTGAAAACGATGGCGCCGTTGGTGGTGGTGTTGGTCTGCGCGAGCGAAAAACTTCCCGGACCGGTGACGCTTAAAATGATTTGCGCCGACGAATTGGTCGCCAGGCCGCCATCGGCGTTCAGCATGTTGACCTTGACCCATCCAATGTTGCCGCCGATCAGTTGGCTGGAAGGAATTAAGTCCGCGAATCGCGGTTGTTGCGCATAACTACTCGCAGTAGCGTGGAAAAACAGGAGAACCGTTAAAATCCGCAGCCGCTGGACTAACAACGGATAAGAATTGAGCATGAATGAAATCGCGGCGCGGGTTTGAAACGGTTCCTCGCAGCCACGATTTCCACTAACGGGATCGCCCCAATTCAAACGAATTTGATGAATTGCGAGCAGCATGAACAGGGCGGGATGAGACGGCAAAAGACCGCCGAATGGCCGGCGTCGTGTTGAGGTGATACAAACCGTCGATGAGCGATGGCGTGTTTGAAAAAGTGAATCGCATGACGGCCCAACATCGCATTGGCCGGTGCCCGTGTAAAATGCCGAATGTTCTTCTTCGTGGTCATGCCAGCCACACCGCCTTCGTCGCTTCCAATCGTGATCATAAAGTCCTGCGTCTTGAGAGCGTAACCCCACTCCAGACATCGGAGCGCAAGCGCCTCCGCTGACCGCAATCAGGCAGCTCAGGGCGGTTGGCACGCGGGCGGAGGCGAGTTCGCACAGGCGGGCGGATACGACGGGATCGATCCCTGGGGATAGGTCGTCTGGCCGATGGTGAAGAGCAGTTCGCTCGCCTGGTTGAGAAGATCCTGGGCCGACACGTGAAGAGATTGGACTCCATTGGTTCCGCCTGTGCGGTCAATCCATACGCAGCCGTTGCTCCCAGCATATTGGACGTCCTCGTAGAATACCTGCAAATAATTTAGGGGCGCTGAGTTCGTCAGCGGGAAGTTGACCGGACTCTCGTTGGTGACGGCTTCGAAGAGAGCAGGGAAGGTCGCCGTGCCATACACGGCTTGCGTGCCGTTGAAAAAGTTCGCCAGCACATTAAACTCCTCCTGCTCAGGGTTCGGCGCGCATTTGTTTGGCAGGCACCCCGAGAAGCCATGATCGAACTGGGCGCCTCCGATGATCTGATCCCATGGGGCCGCCGTCTCCGATAGCGCCGAAAGTAGTTTCACTCCGCCCATGCCCGCGTCGCCGTTGGTCAATGTGTCGCTCGAGGCGGCCAACCCGCTTATCTGGGTGGCCTTTCCATTTCCATTGACGCTTTGGAAGCTCTCGAAGTACGAAAGAATGCTTCCCACCGCCGTGCAACTTTCGTCCATGGAGTACTGGCAGAGCGGGTTTGTGGTCGCGTTGGCCGATCCAAAGGGGAAGCCTTCGCCATCGCCAGGGGTGAGAACAAGCGTCACGCCATGAAAGATCCCGTCGTAGAGGTTAATTGCGTTTTCCCACTCCTGGACAAATTCATCATTAGATTTTTTGGACGAGGCGCCGAATCGGTTTGTGAGCAGTTGGTTCCACATTTGGCTCGGCGTCAGGTCATTGGGCTGCAACTGTGCGTTTGTGCCGGAAGGGCATTTGGTGCCGCAGGTGTTGGGCACTACGGCATGGCATGGGCACGTGTTTTCGTCATTGGGCAAGATCATTTCCGCGGAGCCGCCAGTGGGGCCAGCGACCGAGATGGAGACAAATAACGGGTTATCGCCAAACTGCTTGTTGAGCGCATACAGGAACTGGGTGAAGGCAGAAACGTAAGTCTGGTTCCACGGCAACGGCAGCACATTGCCGTCCGCGTTTTCGTTGTAACCAATGAAGGTCACGGTTCCGCAGTTATTGGAAGCGCCCTGATTGGCAAACAACCCGTCACAAGATCCGTCGGAAGATATGATATTGGTTAATAACCACGGGGGTGAATTGAAGCCGGGCGTGATGATGAACTGGATGTTTTTCTGGGCGTTTGGATTTTGCGCGTTCCAGTTCGACGTCTGGATGAATGCGTTCGTGACATACGACCAATTGTAAACGCCGGGTGCCGTGTTGACCAAATCCCAATGCACCTGAAGCGTCAGCCCCGAGATCGCCGGATTGGCCAGAAGATTCGAGTAGAGACAATCAAAATAGGAACTCCAGTCCGCATTGGTCCGCGGCTTGATAACAGATGTTAAATCAACCTTGGCGTACACGCCGAGGGGCCGGCGAGGGTACGGAAAACGGGCGCGGTAAAACTGATTGGAATAGGCTTCGCTCTGCGGGTCGCTGAAAGGCAGGACACCCGCGCCCACGTTAGTGTTCCAAATGGGGAGCCATGTCACCAAATTGGTCGAGGCATCGACCACCACAGGCCGTCCCGCCGCTGCGGTGATATAAAAGCCGAACAAACCGTTGCTAAATGCCAAACCGGTCCCATTGGTCAGAATAACCGGAGGGCCGTTGGCTGGGAACCCCCTTCTGATTGTGTTGCTTTGCGCGTCCGTCACACAAAGATCCCCGGCCACGTCCATCGCCACAGCGGCAGGCGAAGCAAACCGCGCGGCGCATCCGGTCCCGTCATTGGTGCCGACGCTGCCCGGCATGCCGGCCAAAGTCGTTACGACCCAATTTGTGCCAACGGGCGCGATTCTCCGGATGGTGGAGTTTTGTTGGTCTGCAACGTAAAGGTTCGTCGCCGTGTCCAACGTCACTCCGGTAGGAAGATCAAACTGTGCGTTACTCCCCGTTCCGTCATTGGTGCCAGGGCTGCCCGCCAGTCCGGCCAAAGTTGTCACCACCCAGCTTGTTCCCACTGGCGTCAATCTCTGAATCGTCTGGTTTTGACCTCCCGCCACATACACATTGGTCGCGCTGTCCACCGCCACGCCGCAAGGACCATTAAATCCTGCGGGTCCGGCAATGGTCGTGACCACCCAGTTGGTTCCCACCCGCGCCATTTTCCGGATAAGGGAGGCACCTTGGTCTGCCACATAGAGGTTGGTGGCCGCGTCCACCGCCACACCGTAAGGAGCGCTAAACCCACCAGCCAGCGTTGAAACTTCCCAGTTTGTTCCGACCATCGTTACTTTGCGAACCGCGCCACCACCATGATCGGCTACATAGATGTTCATCGCGCTGTCCACGGCCAGCCCGTAAGGAGAAACGAACATTCCTCCCCTGACCAGTTTTGTGACCACTCCAGTTGGCGTCACTTGGCGGATCGCCTTGTTTCCAGAGTCCGCCACATAGATGTTGCAAGCTCTGTCCACCGCCACGCCTTGAGGAGAAGAAAACTGGGCGACGTTTCCCGTGCCATTGGCAAAACCGGCCTGCCCTCCGGCCAAAGTTGAGATGGTATAGGGCGTTGCGTCATTGGCTTGGCCAAGAGCGGCCAGCCGCAGGATCATCAATAGAAGGAACGAACGGAAGCCCGCCATTATTCCGTTTGCACATTGAACACGATTAAAACGCATTGAAGCAAAGGCAAATTTCGCTCGTTTTTACGAGATAAAAGCGACTTTTGAGAGCGCAACACAATACTTGACGCAAATTGTGTTCCAGCGCCTTCAAACGACGTTGATCCATCACCAAAACCAGTTGGACCAGCAGGCACGGGCCGCAAAGCGCGATTCCCCAGCCTTGGAAAAACATACAATCGCAGATTCGTTTTTGGAACGTAAAAAATGCCCGAGGGGCTGAGTTGTTTCGGGGTTTTCAAGAGTGCCCACTGACCTTGATTTATGGATTCGCCATTTTTGTTAAAAAACCCCTTGACGAACCGGCGGTATTGTACTATTCTACTAGTATAAGAGTTAAATAGGACACAGATTCTATGGCAGGGACCGTGTTGGATCAGTGGCAAGTCGAGTATAATTCGGGCATTCCCGTGTATCGGCAGATTATCAATCAGGCCTGCGCGGCGGTGGCGGCCGGCGCCTTCCAGCCAGGCGACCAATTGCCCACCATTCGCGCCTTAAGCGAGCGTTTGAACGTCAACCCAAACACCGTGGCCAAGGCGTATCGCGAATTGGAATTGACGGGAATGATCGCCAATGAACGCGGCCGGGGATCGTTCATCCAGGCCCAGCCCGCCGATCTCACTCCGAACGTCCGGGAGAAAAGAGCCCAGTTCAAAAACCTCTATCAGCGGCTGTTGGCCGACGCCGCCAGCGTTGGCTTGACTGAACGTGAATTGTTAAGTTTCATCAAAGAAATCAACTCCTCAACCTTATGATGGCAAAATTCGAGAACAGTTGGCGCCTTTTCAAGGCGTCTATCAGCGTCACGTTCAAATACCGCAAGCTGCTGTGGTTTCCGATTTTAATCACATTTTTGACAGTATTCATCGCGCTCTTCTTTCTCTCGGCGATGGTGATTCCCGCCGTTGCCGCTCACCATTGGCTTGCGCTCAATAAATATCTCGCTCCCACTCCCGCTGTCGGAGCGGCGTATGCGCTTTGTGTGCCGTTGGTCTATCTTCTCTCCATGCTTCTGGCCACCTTTTTCAACGTCGCCTTTTACAGCGAAATCATCGCGGCCCTCAATGGCAAGGGCGTTTCCTTCCGGCGCGGCCTGGCCTCGGCCTACGGCCGATTGCCTTCGATTGTTGTCTGGTCGCTTTTCGCCGGTTTAGTGGGATGGCTCATTCGCAGTCTGGAGGCGCGTCTGCCGTTCGCGGCACGAATCTTCACCGGATTTATCGGTCTGGCTTGGAGCATCGCGGCTGTCTTTGCCATTCCCGTGATCATTCAGGAGCAACCGATGCGCAATCCCTTAAAGATCCTCCAGCAATCCGCCATGACGTTGAAGAAAGCTTGGGGCGAAAGTTTGGTTGGATACGTCGGGTTTTCTGCCGCCGAATTGGCGATTTTTCTGTGCTCGCTGCCGCCGTTTTTGTTGGCGGGAGCTCTGGCTTACCTTTTCAAAAGCGTGTGGCTCATTGCCATTGCGGCCGCGATCTGGCTGCTCGGTCTGCTGGTGATGACTTACATTTCCGGTGTGGCGGGCAACGTCTATCGTTGCGCCCTCTATCTCTACGCCGCCGAAGGAGTGATTCCTGAACCTTACGACCGGGAAATGCTCGACATGGCCTGGAAGGTCAAAAAAGCTTAATGCCACTGTATCTGACGGCGAGCCTATGACGCCGAAAGTGATTCTTTGGCTGGTCGGTTTCCTTGCTATCCTGGGAGGTGTCTTCGGTTGGATTATGGGGCGCTCCGTCCGCTGGTCGGCGCGCGAGTGCCGCCGCGCCACGCGCTTTTGGATTTGGTTGACAGTTGGCTTTGGTCTCTTCGCGGCGATCCCGGCTGCTTTGGCCGGTCCATTTGCTGGCGCACGAGACGCGTTGGGCCTATGGGCCTGCCTGGATTATCTGATCGTCATCATCCTTCCGCTGGGCTGGCTGGTCAAATGGTGGCGGCGTCTGCCCGTCAGTTACGCGGATACCGAGTCCAGTGATGACGCGCAGCGCAAGCGCCTCGCCGAATGGTGTCTTTTGGGGATGGCGCTGCCCGCGATATGCCTGGCCGCCAGCTTCTACCAACTGGCGTTCAAGTCCTACTGGACCGAGCAGTCCATCCCCCCGGCGACGGTGGCGCGCATTGTCAATGAAACCACCGGCGCGAAATTCGAGCTCCTGCAACAGCCCAATGGGTCGAAACGTCTGCGCATCATGCTCCCAGGCCGCCCGCGCATTCGCTTCCTGGCCGCGGCGGATGCCGAGACCATGAAACTGCTGCAACTGCATGGCATTGACTGCAAGAACGCCGCCGAAGGCGCCGGGTGGAATTTCGGGCACTTCGACCCGGCGGTGCGAATTCTGTTTGTTGTTTGCGGGTTCGCTTTCGTTCCGTGCGGCGCGATGCTCGTGCGGGAACTGCGGCGCGATACCAAATCGGTGGCGATCGAGTTGAGCAAGGCGGACCGGGCGATGCTGGCGCTGCGGTCGGATCGAGCGCCGCGGCGGACGCTTTGGTGGGCCTGGGCGGGCGCATCCGTGGCGGGGTTCATTGCCGCAGCCGTGGCCATCGAAATATTCGTCCCGCATGTCTATTTCAGCCAGACCTTGCTCCAACTTGGGTCGAACGATCCGAAGGTGATTCATGAAGAAGTCAGTTCTGTCCATTCCGAGGATGTCATGCGTGAGGCGGCGTTTCAGAATCCGGGAGTCGCTCGGCGGCTGGGCCATTATCTTTTGGGCGGGCCGCCGGTGCCGCGGACGCGCATGGCGGGTTTTATGCGAGGCCTGATCCAGGCGGAGATGACCAATCAAACCATGATCACGATTGGAGCGTACGACATGGACCGCCGCGGGGCGGCCGACCTGGCCAACAGTGTCGCCACAATCTGGATGGCGCAACGGGATACAAGCCGCCCCTCGGTCGAAGTGATCGCTCCGGCGCGGCCGGAGGTGAAGCCGATGTACCCCTGGGTTTACCCGGTACTTTGGGGGACCGCGGTATTGGCGGCGATGCTCGTCGGGTTGCTGGCAGGGATCATCAGCGCGGCTGTGCGGGCCTGTTTTGTGCGGACGCCAGCGCCCGCGGTTGCGCCGGCGAAGCAAACTGCCGCCGCCGGCTTTACGCTGATTGAATTGCTGGTGTCGATTGCGATTATCAGCATTCTCGCGTCCCTGCTGCTCCCCGCCTTGTCGCGCGGCAAGGGCCAGGCGGAGGGAACGTATTGCCTGAACAACGGCCGTCAAATGATCATCGCTCTTACCAGTTATACGGCTGACAACGCGGACTTTTTCCCGCCCGACCCCGACGACGGGAACACGATCCCGGGTCACAACTGGTGTTCGGGCGAGGCCGGCATCGGCCAGCCGGCGGAGTTTGATTCGGATTTGCTCGCCGACCCGAAACGCAGCCTCCTTATCCACTACGTGGGCGGCAATGTGAAACTATTCCGCTGCCCCGCGGATATGCGGCAGGGCCTCTATCAAGGGTCCGACCCGGCGTTGCTGGGAACCTATGTCCCGGCGGCCCGCACCTTCTCGATGAGCCAGGCCGTCGGGACGATTTGCCCCGGATACGACGCGGCGGAAAGGAACCACGCCGCGCACGCCCACAGCGGCGCGCCAACCCTGCCGGTCAACGGCCCCTGGTTGAACAATGAGGACAACCACTTGCGCGATTCGCCATGGATCACTTATGGCAAGTCCTCCGCCATCCGCGCCCCGGGCCCGGCAAATCTCTGGGTGCTGCTCGACGAGGACCCCAAAGGCCTGAACGACGCCGCCTTTGCCTTTGGCATGGAGGAAGCGGTCTGGATCGATGCGCCGGGAATCTATCATAACGGCGGTTGCGGATTTGCCTTTGCCGACGGCCATTCCGAATCCCACCATTGGATGAGTCCGGCCAAGAAAATCAAGCAGGCGCCCGTGGCCAATAAACGGGATATGCAGGACTGGCTCTGGATGCGCGCGCGCACCTCCGCCAACGCCAACGGAACAATGCCCCCTCCACTGTGAAAACTGCGCCCGTCAGGCATCATCGCGCGCCGGATTATGAAGCTTTCTCGTTATTGGCGTGGTTTTGGCGTGAGTTTTGTCGCGGCTTTCGATGCGTTGCAGAGAATTCGAGCGGGTGATTTCGGGGCTGGCACACAACGTATCGAGACGGCTTGTTTCGTAGCGGCAAACACAGTTTATGCCGGACAGCGTTTGCGCTTCGTGCCATCACCCTATTTATTCAAAACCGTGAAATCATGCACCTTTGTCAGCGTCCAGAACTTTCCAGCTTTTTCCGGAACACCAAAAATCCGGATTGCTTTGCCCTCCTTGTGGGCATCGCAAGCCTGCATGTACTGTGCTGGGGTAAGCGGCACTCGAATCTTGGTGAGCTGACCTTTTTCGCGCTCCCAGAACATCGTGATGATATGCTCGAATTCCGCTTGTTCGTCCAGACCAGGAGGCATCTCCGACTTTAGAACGACGATGCGACCTTCAATTACCGATTCGGGAAATTTTTCAGCCTTTTCCAGTTCGCCGGCAGCAATCCTCGCGAAATCATAAGCACGACCTTCAAATACAAAAGGTTTCCAAGCGGGCTCACATGCAGTAGGAAGTTGCGGGCTCCAGGCAATATCATATTCGATTCGCCGTCCATCCGCTTTCTGGTAAATCTCTGCCAGCTTCCTGCACATATTCGCGCTGAAGCCAGTGAGATAGCCGGCAAGAAGTGGGTCAATGGATTCCTTCGCAACGGACTCCCGCAGGATTACCAGACCGTTGGCGACTCGCTCGAATACCTGTCGCTCTATTGGGACGACAGGTTCATTTCCTTCCATTGGAAGCTCAGGCACAACTGCGAGCGGGCACTCGATGGTTAAACCGAAGCTGCCTTGAAACGTGTGGCCAAACAAACAGTGCTGTGCGAACTCAGCACTTATCGCTCCAGCCTTATCAAAAAATGGTTGCGGATTGCTATGGGTGTAGGCGGCATAGCCAATGAACTCCTTTAGATTGGAGATCGATTCAGCAGCGATTTCGAGTGGCAACGAATCTTCACTGCCTACCACTTTGAAAAACCGCATCCGCAAGATGTCCCGATCCCAACGCAACACACGATCAACTATCTGCTGCAGCGGCATGCTCTCGTAGTCCGCCACCAGTCGAACTGCCTCATTGATGAGGCTCGCAGCGTCACGCAGTTCAGGCGATGTCGGAATGGAAAGAGAAGCGTAATCTCCTGACCCATCCGTTTTGCTTTGGAGAAGCTCAATTCGTGTGTTTGGATGGACAACCTTAACCCAACCATGCGAGAGCAGGTATTTCCGTAGATTCGTCAACACAGCGGCAGTTGCTGGAAGGAAGCTCATGGTAGCATCACTCCAGTTTCGATGTCGTGAAGGATTCCGCTGACGGCAGCGGGAGTGAATACGTTCGCCACTGGAATACGAATTCGTCGCGTCGCGGCGTTATTTGTCAGCGCCCCATTCAGTTTCAACCAAAAAGCACACTTCTGAAGGATCAGTTGGTCCAGCGAAACATCGAGCCAACCTGCCTCGTCTTTTGGAAGACACAGCAACACCAAAAGAAAAGGAAAAGCGCCAGACCCAGCGCGTTCCACCAAATCGTTATAGGCATCTGCTTCGAGATCATAAACAACCTCGGCGCCGCCAATTTCCCAGTCCGTCGTGGTCTTGCTCTGAAAATCAAAGCCCAACCCTATCTCACGGATTCGAGTTCCTCGCTGTTTGAGAATCCGAACGGAGCCGTCCACGCCATAATCGTATTCGCGTCCCCACAGTAGGTTATTGCGCGAGCGTCCGACCACGGCGGTGACGTATGCGCGGCTAAGGCTCTCTTTGCAATGCGGGATCGTGAGCATCAGTTTGGCAGCATATTACGCTTTCGTGTGAAGCTCCGCACTTTTTTTCTGGAATTCCCGCGCTTTTCCTCCGTTCGCGTGCATGCAGGCGCCTGAATGCTGCTTAGATAGTGCCTAAGATTTTGCCGATGAGAGCTTTGCGGCGGCAGGGATTGTGAGGGAGAAGGGGCAGTTCCTAACTTTGGAACTTCTTTATGAAAACCAGTTTATCCATTTAACAAATGCATTGGCCACGTTTAGTGATTGAGAGACTATTCAGATCGCCTCGGCCCAAGCCCGCCAAATGTTGAAGGTATGAAGACTCCGAGCCACACTAAATTCCAGCCGGGGGTCCCGCCGGCCGACGGAGGAGCCAAACCCACTCACATCTTACTGAAAACTTGAAAACTCTCGCGGCGCTGATGACTTCGGCGGGCGGGACGCCCGCGCTCAGAATCCATTCCGCATAGATACGGCTTGGTGGTGTAATTCAGAATGCCGTGGGATTGGCGCTTACGGCGCCGGTTCCGCGTCGTCAGCCGGCGGGCGGCCGTCGGCGCCGCCGCCATCGAGGTCAATCAGAATATCGCGCGGCTCGGCGCCTTTGCTGGGGCCGACGATGCCGCGCAATTCGAGTTCGTCCATAATGCGGGCGGCGCGGGTATAACCCAGGCGCAAGCGGCGCTGCATCAAAGAGACGCTGGCCTTTTGCTCGCTGCGGATGACTTCGATGCACTGTTGGATGAGTTCCTCGTCCTCTCCGCTGGCCCCATTTTCCGTCTCCATGCCCGTGCCCACCTTCTGCAATTGCTGGTGGATTTCCAGTTCGTAACTGGGTTTGCCTTGGCGCGCGATGAAGTCCACCACCTTTTGCAGCTCGGCGTCCGTGATCAGCGCCCCTTGCACGCGTTTTAATTGCGCCGAACCTGGGGGCAGATAAAGCATGTCTCCTTTGCCCAGCAGTTTGTCCGCGCCCATCGCGTCAAGAATCGTGCGGGAATCCACCTTGGCCGCCACCTGAAAGGCGATGCGCGCGGGGATGTTGGCCTTGATCACGCCGGTGATGACATCGACGCTGGGCCGTTGCGTGGCCACGATGCAATGAATCCCGGCGGCCCGCGCCATCTGCGTGATGCGGGCGATGGCCATTTCCACGTCCGCCGGGGCGACAAGCATCAAGTCGGCCAATTCGTCAATCACCACCACGATATAACTGAGGTAATCCGGAATGACGATTTCCTCATCGCGCGGCACGACGATCTCCTCGTCCAATTCCACGGCAAATCCGTCCGAAACCGCTTCCACCTTTTCCTTGCGGACGGTGAGGGGCAATTCCGGTTCGGAAACGGGAAGGGGCTTGTTCTTGGGCCGTTCGTTAAAGGAGCGGATATTGCGCACGCCCACCCTGGCAAAAATCTGGTAGCGCTTCTCCATTTCATTGACCACCCAGCGCAAGGCCAGGATGACCTTTTTGGGGTCCGTCACCACCGGCACGACCAGGTGGGGCAGCGTATTGTATTGTTGCAGTTCCACCACCTTCGGATCGATCATGACAAAGCGCAATTGATCGGGCGGAAACTTGTAAAGCAGGGAAGCGATGATCGCGTTGATGCATACGGATTTGCCCGAGCCGGTGCTGCCCGCGATCAGGAGGTGCGGCATTTCCGAGAGGTCGGCCACGACCGCCTGGCCATAAACGTCCTTGCCCAGGGCCAGCGGGATGCGCGCCTTGGTGTGCCGCCATTCGTCCGACTCAAAAATGTCCCGCATGATGACTTTGGTCTTGACTAAATTTGGTATCTCGATGCCGACGGAACTTTTGCCGGGAACTGGCGTCAGCACATTGATGCGCTCGGCCTTGAGCGCGGCGGCGATGTTGCTGTTCAGGTTGGCAATCTTCTCGAGCTTGACCCCGGGCGCGGGATGCAATTCGTAGCGGGTGATAGTCGGCCCCTTGGTGATGTCGCCGAGGGAAACTTCAATGTCAAACTGCGCCAGCGTCTGCTGGATCAGGCGCGCGTTGGCCATCAATTCCTCTTTCGATTCCGTCGGCTTGGCGGTGATGTCGGGAAGCTGCAAGAAATCCAACGACGGCAGGGTGTAATTGCCAATTTTCGGCGGCGCGGCGGCGGCAATCGGTTTGGGTTTGCGTGGAGCCGGTCTGGATTTGGGCGGAGCGGCCGCGGCCAATGGCTCGTGGGCCTCGGGTTCGCTCGACGGCGGTTTCTCCGGCGACGTTGTTTCCTCGGCATTGTTCGCAGCCTCGGTCTTGGCCGACGGGGCCTGGCCCAAAACATCAGCCGTCGTGGCAGCGGCGACTTCTTTGGCAGGAATGACCATGCCGTCCTCATGCGCGGCGGCCTCTTTTGCCGCCTCGGACGGTGGCGGATGTTTTCTTTGGCGATCACCGGGCTTGCCTTGCGGGACACTCAGGTCGCGGACGGTCGGTTCCGGAACCGGGCGCATATCGGCGCCCAAAGCGGCTGGTTCGAGGACCTTCGTGCCCCCGGATTTGCTGGATTTCTCGACTTGTTCCTGCAATTTGCGGGCCTGCTTTTCCAAGTCGCGGGCGCGCCGTTCCAATTCGCTCTCGCTCGCGGTCACTTTGGCCTGGTCAACGCGCTCCGCCCAGAGCTGGCGGCACCATTCGCCCAATTGAAAATTTGTCAGGTAGATAAGGCTGATAAGATAGGCCGCGCTGAGGACAATGGTCGCGCCGACTTTGCCCACGTAATGGAGAACGTATTGATCGAGGAATTGGCCGATGATGCCGCCCACATTGGAGGTATTGAGGGAATGCCGCAGGTGGTCGAGCGGGCGGAAATCCTTTTCAAACGTGCTGGCCAGGCCCATGCAGCAAAGGAGCAAGACCGCGCCCCAGAGCCAGCGCCGTTGCAGATAGGACAGGAATTGGAAAAGATAACCCAGGCCAAAGATCAACAGCAGGACAGGGATCATGAAAGCGCCAATCCCGAAAACCCAGAAGAGCTTCGCCGCCACCCACGCTCCCAGCGGGCCACCCATGTTGTGCGGCGGGTTGTTGATGGGAACGATGTTGACGGCCGAATCACCCTTGTCATAAGTGAGCAAGGCCACCATGAGCAAGAGCGCGGCTGCCCCGAGCACGATGCCAATGACATCGTTCAAACCATGCGAAGAAGAAGACCTTGCGTCTTTGCGAGCCACAAGTTGTAAGTTACCGCGCCGCCTTCGCGGTTAAAAGAGAAAACCCAATCGCTGCCGCGCATCCGCTTCCTTCAAACCGGTTAAGCGGATCATTTTGTGGCGCGAAGCGTGTCCACGCACAATGGTGACCGCGCCTTTCGCGCAGCCCAATTTCTCCGCGAGGAATTCAATCAGCGCCTCGTTGGCCGCCGAATCCACCGGCGGAGCGGTCACTTTGATTTTTAGTTCACCACCCAGGGGGCCGCAGATTTCGTTGGCCGAAGCGCGCGGCTGGACCTTCACCGCCAAGGCAAGCCCCCCTTCCACAGGTTTTAAAAAAGAGGCATTGGAAGAGGCAACGGATTTTAAGTCCTTCATTTAAAGCCGAGATTGATTCAGTTGACATCGGGGAGCGCGACCGTCTCGGTCGCTTTCAGCCAGCGTCTCGCTGGCTGATTTTGGTCTGAACACCCCTGTATTGGTGGACAATTGCAGGTGCCGCAGCCTTCGGCGAGACGCCCGCTACCCCCAATCCATCCGCGTGGATGCGGCTAAGCTTGCATCATTATCCGCCGCTGACGATAGCGGTTGGGCTTAATTATTATAGCCGTTGAGACCTTTGCCGAGGCAAGAATGGAGACAGATCCAATGACGATCCCTGTAGTCATTCCCAACAGCTGGAATCGCCCAATTGCCGCCGCCGGGAACAACCGGAGAGTCCGTGCTCTTCACCAGCCACTTATGAATCTCCGAATGAGCGTCCGCAAAGGAAAAACCGCAAGCTCCATTATGGTAGGAGGCCGGCATGTCGCCCCATGCGGAGTCCACATTGGGAGCGTACTGGCCAGTATCGTAGTAGCCGTCGTTGATGGTATTGGGATGCTCGTCAAGAAAGGTGAATATGGTGGAGGGTTGGGTGATGCTGCTCAGTTTTAAGTATTGCGGCCAGTCGGTATTAGCCCAATCCTTGCCTTGGTAGGTGACATCGGTTCCAGAACCAGGCGCCCCGTTCACACAATTGCCACAGGGGGAAAAATAGCCGAGGAAACAGTTCATGGAATAGCTGCGCACCCGCTGCTGAAAATGCGCGGCGACTTGGGCTTGGCTGAGAAAAACATCGGCCGGACACTTGTACGAGCCTACGGAGTTCAGCATGTACGGCCCCAAGGTTCCCTTCTGGAGAAGGGCGGTATTGGTGTTCTGCGGGGCTACCGTCCAATCCATCACATCGAGGCACCACGTGCTGGCGAGATTTGGATTATTATCAGTCTCCACATAATCGGTTTCGGAAATACCATAGTTATTGACGCACGAATCGTTGTTGTCGCCAGCGTACATGGTCCAAGCCTTGCCCAACTGGTTCCCGTTATTCATGCACGAGACGCCTTGGGTTTGCTGCTTGGCCTTGGCCAAGGCCGGAAGGAGCATCGACGCCAGAATGGCGATAATGGCAATCACGACGAGCAGTTCAATCAAAGTGAACCCGAAAGAAGGACGGCTTATGGGCGTTAAATGTGAGGCACCACGCCTAATGGTAAGTTCATTGGCTTTCATCGCCTAATGCATACCCCATCTCCCGCGAATTGTCACGCACAAAATGAATCAAAATTCAATCGAAAGATTCCTCGCTGGAACCCTGGAACCCTGAACCCTTCCTTTGGTTTTGGATTTATTGCAATTGGGATTTGACACAAATGCGGGAGAATCCTACGTTGTGGCCCGGAGAACGTTTATGGCAGACAATATTTCAACACCCGGTGGCGCTTTGCCGCCCAGACCGGCTGAGGCCGCCAAGGTCCAGCCCAAAAAAGAAACCGTTCGCATCAATTTGCCGCCCAAGCCCACTTCCGCGCCGACGATCAAGCTGCCAACGCTGGCCCCGGGTAGCGCGCCGCCCGCGGCGGCTGTCAGCGCCGCCGCTCCCATGGCCGCCGCTGCTCCCGCTCCGTCCAAAGCGCCTCCGCCGCCGACCCCGCCACCGGCTGGGGCTCCGGCCCGCATGGCGAGTTCCGTGCCCAAGCAACCCGTAACGTCCGCGCCTGCCGCGCCGCCGCCGCGTCCCGCCGCGGTTTACGGTTTATCGGGCTTGGACAAGGGTCTGGCCATTGCGGCAGCCGTAGTCGGACTAGCCTCGGTCGGTGTGGTGGTTTACCTGGTCTTCATTCTCAAGGACACCGTCCCGAGCTGATTCGGTGATTGATCTATGACTACTTCGAACATTTTGAAACTAACTCAAGCGAATTTTGCTGAACAGGTTCTCGGCGTGCCAGGGCCTGTCCTGGTGGATTTCTGGGCGGAATGGTGCGGGCCTTGCAAAATGATGGCGCCGCTTTTGGATGAGCTCGGCAGCGAATATGACGTCCGCCTGCGCATCGGCAAGGTCAATATCGATGAAGAACAGGGCTTGGCCACGGAATATGGCATTCGCGCCATTCCGACGTTGCTTTTCTTTAAGTCCGGCGAAGTGGCAGCGCAGATTGTGGGCATGGCCTCCAAGCGCGATTTAAAGGCGAATATCGACCGTTTGCTCGGACCTTAGCAGGCGATCAGCCGGGCGGGCCGAGCCATGCCACTGATCATCACACCGACCCAATTGGAACGTCGGGCCGAGTTGTATCACCAACTCGGCTCCCTCCTCGCGGCTGGCATGACTTTTCACCAGGGCTTGGATCAGCTCCTGCGGCATCCCCCTTCCCGCTTCTTGCGACCGGCCATTTCCCGCTGGCTGGACCACCTCAACGAAGGTTGCACTGTCACCGAAGCGGTGGGCCGTTTAGGCCGGTGGATGCCCGCGTTTGATTTGGCGCTGGTCGAAGCCGGCGAAAAGAGCGGGCGCCTGGACGCCTGCTTTAAGCTCCTGTCGCTGTATTATTCCGAAAGGGCGCAGATGGCGCGTCAGATCATTATGGACCTGCTCTACCCGCTCTTCATCTTCCATTTTGCGGTGGTTCTTTTTCCCTTCATGAAATTTGTGCAGACGGGGAGTGTTTTCCAATTTGTGATGTCGATCCTCATGGTGCTGGGCCCGCTCTACGCCGGGGTTTTTTTTCTCCTTTTGGCCTGTCAAGGCCGGCGCGGCGAAATATGGCGCGCGGGGATTGAGTCCCTTTTGCGGCCCATTCCGATGTTGGGAACGGCGCGGCGCTATCTGGCGCTGGCCCGTTTATCCGCGGCACTGGAGGCGTTGCTCAACGCGGGAGTTTCCATCCTGGGGGCGTGGGAATTGGCCGCCACCGCCAGCGGTTCACCGATGCTCCGCCGCACCGTGCAAAGTTGGAAGGTTCCCCTGGAAAGCGGTTCCACGCCTTCCGAACTGGTGTCAAGCGCTCCTGCTTTTCCGGACGTTTTCCGCAACATGTACCACACGGGAGAAGTCAGCGGCACGCTCGATGATTCGCTCAAGCGGTTGCGCGATTTTTACCAGCAGGAGGGCAGCCGCAAAATGCGCCTCGTGGCTCAATGGGCGCCGCGCCTGATCTATTTTGGCATCGCCATTTACGTCGGCTTTCGAATTCTCTCCTTCTATGCCGGTTACTTTCAACAGATCAATGACGTCATCGACATGAAATGACGATTGCTGAAATACTCGCCAATGAAGAACTGCGCCGCCACGAATTCCCTGTCGTTGCGGAAAAGGTTTTCTTAGCTCATGCCGCCGTCTGCGCCCTTCCGCGCCGCGTGGCGGAAGCGATGTGCGATCATGCCGCCGGCGGGATGCTGGGCGACCAGGAGGAATCCTTTCCCCTCGCCCGCATCCGCCAGGCCCGCGAATTGGCGGCCCGCCTCCTCAGCGCCAAGCCGGAGGAAATCGCTTTTGTCGGCCCGACATCCCTGGCGTTGAGTTTTGTGGCGCGCGGTTTGCCGTGGCGCAAAGGCGACAATATTTTGATCTATTTTGAAGACTACCCCTCCAATGTTTATCCGTGGATGGCCCTGGCAGAAAAAGGAGTGGAAGTCCGGCTGCTCAATACAAAAGATTACGGCCGCATCCGGCTGATCGACGTGGTTGGCCAAGTCGATGAGCAGACTCGTCTGGTCGCGCTGGCCTCCAGCCATTTTGTCGCGGGCTGGCGGCTCGATTTGGATGCCATCGGCCGGGAATTGCGCCGGCGGGGCATTCTATTCTGCGTGGATGGCATTCAGACTCTGGGAGCTTTTCCGACCAGTGTCGAAGAGATTGATTTTCTGGCGGCGGACGCCCACAAATGGCTGCTGGGCCCGTGCGGCGCGGGGCTTTTTTTCGTCCGGCAATCAGCGCAGGATAAACTGCGCCCGATGGCGCAGGGCTGGCATAACGTCCGCTGTCCGGATTTTGTCGCGCAGGAACAATTGGTTTATCGTACTGATGCGCGCCGTTACGAAGCCGGCAGCGCGAACTTGATCGGGCTGGTCGGCCTGGCCGCCGCGATGGAGCTGCTCCTGGAACTGGGAGTGGAGAACATCGCGCGGGAATTGCTCCGCAAGCGCTCGTGGCTGGCGAACGCCGCCCGGGAGAAAGGCTTCACGGTATTGCACGCCGAGGCTCCTGCTGCCAACGCCAGCGGCATCCTCAGCTTTTACAAACCAGGGGCGGACATTCCCAAGCTGCACCAAGAGCTAATGGCATCCCAAATCCAGGTTTCCTTGCGCGCCGATCGCGCGGGCCAGAATTATCTTCGCGTCTCTCCACACTTTTACAACACCGACAGCGAGTTGCACCGCCTGATCGAGAAGCTATAGGCTTTCCTTTGCCTGGCCGTTATTATGAATTGAAGCGTGAATGGCCGAGAGAAGAGTGCGCTGGGAATAGGGCTTTCTTAAGAAAGGAAAAGATTCCTCCGATTCCAGGTTGGCCAGTTTGACTTTCTCGGGCGTGCCGGTCGCGGCCAGAATCTTGACATCCGGATTGAGCCTCCGGAGCGCGTGGATGGTGGCGGCGCCGTCCATCAAAGGCATCATCATGTCCGTAATGACGACGGCGATTTTGCCGGCGTTGGCCGCGTAAAGGGCGACAGCTTCCGCCCCGTCACCCGCCAGCAACACCTCGTATCCGTGGGCCTCGAGCGTTGCTTTGACCACTTCCTGAGTGGTGGACTCGTCCTCCGCGAAAAGGACCAATTCGCCATCGCCATCGGGCGGCTCCTGCGCCGCCGCGTCGCCCGCGCTGGGGACGGAACAATGCGCCGGCAGAAAAACATCGAAGCGCGTGCCCGCTCCCACCTCGCTCTCCATTTCCAGGAAGCCGGCATGAGTGGCCACGATCGTCCGCACCGTGGAAAGTCCCAGGCCGGTGCCCTTGCCGTTTTCCTTGGTTGTAAAAAACGGCTCGAAAATGCGTTGCTGAATTTCCAAGGGCACTCCCATTCCGCTGTCCGCGACGGTGATGCAAACGTACGGCCCCGGCTTGTGCGCGGAGGAGCGCGAGTCACCCTGGGACAGATCGATGTTGGCCGCGGTAATCTTCAAGACTCCGCCCTCCGGCATGGCATCGCGCGCGTTGATGCACAGGTTCATGAAGACCTGGTAAAGCTGCGTGGCATCGCCTAAGACCGCCCACAAATCCGCCGGCAACCGCATCTCGGTCTTGATCTGACGCGGAAAAGTCTCGCGCATCATCTTGTGCAAATCCTGGAGCAGATGTTGAATTTGGATGGGCCCGACCCCGCCGTCCAGACCACGGGCGAAACTGAGCACCTGCTTTACCATGTCCGAGCCGCGCCGCGCGCTGGCGTGGAGTAAATCCAACAATGACGCGTGACCGGCCGCCGTAGGGTCATCCTTGATCAGTTGCGAAGCCATCAGGATAGGGGTAAAGACGTTATTAAGGTCGTGGGCAATCCCGCTGGCGAGCGCGCCGATGCTTTCGAGCCGTTGCGCGCGCAGGTATTTCGCCTCGAGCAGTTTTTGCTCGGTCAAATCCGTGTGGGCGATGAGAAAGGCGTGAGGTTGGCCGTCCCGATTGGAAAGGAGCGTCCAGCGGCTTTGGATGGTCAAACGCTTGCCCGCCTTGGTGAAGACCGTGACTTCCCCGGACCATTCGCCATCGCGCAAGGTCCCGGCGGAGGCCTGCGGAACGTGCTCCCAGTGCCCTTGCAGAATCAAATCATGAATCAGCTTGCCGATGGCTTCTTCGGCGGTCCAGCCATAGAGGTGCTGGGCGGCGCAATTCCAGTAACGAACCCGATGATCCAGGTCACGGACCATGATGGCGTCATGGGTTTCATCCAACAGGGCGGCGCGTTCACGCAAACATTGATTGGCGGCCTCGAGATCCGCCGTGCGTTCGCGGACCCGGCGTTCCAGCACGCTATTCGCCTCGCGCAATTGTTGTTTGAGCTCATGATTGCGCAAGGCCATCTCAATGGAGATTTGCAATTCCCGTTCGCGATAGGGCTTCAGAAGATAGCTGGCTGCACCGCTTTCTTGCACCCTCTTTAGAGTTTGAGGGTCCGCATTGGCGGTGAGATAAATCACCGGAATATCCATTTGCGCGCAAATGCGTTTGGCCGTCTCGATGCCGTCAAACTCTCCTTCCAGCATGATATCCATCAGCAGGAGATCGGGGTGGAGAGAGGCCGCCTGCTCGATGGCTTCCTCGCCGGAGGCGGCGACCACCGGAACCAAATAGCCGAGGTTGGAAAGACGGCGCTGCAAGTCCAGCGCGATCACGATTTCGTCTTCGGTAACCAGAATTTTATGAGGGGTCATAAGATGAGTCTCAATGATGTCAGACAGTTGGTTTCGCTTTATGCGGTGATTTCGCCGCTGGCCGCGCCTCTTTGAGCAAGAGTTCGAAGGTGGTACCCTCGTGATTGCGCCACTTGATTTCGCCCCGCAGTTGCCGGACCAAAGTGAGCACCAGCTTCATGCCGAGGGACTTGGATTGCATGAAGTCAACCCGTTCGTCAATCCCGCGCCCCGTGTCTGAAATGATCAGCCGCAGGCCCTCGGTTTCACGGCGCATGACAACCGATATTTTTCCTTTTCCGCCACTGGGGAAGCCATGCTTGAAGGCGTTGGAAACCAATTCATTGACGATCAAGCCGCACGGAATCGCCGCATCGACGCCAATTCGCAGGTCGTCGGTTTGAACCTCGGTCTCGACTCTCCGGGAAAAGCTTCCGTTGGAGGCGGCGATCCCCTCCACCAAATCGCGCAGGTATTCGCCAAAGTCCACCCGGGCGATGTCGGTCGATTGATAAAGCTTCTCGTGGATGAGCGCCATGGAACTGATGCGATTTTGCGACTCCGCAAAGGAGATGCGCAAACGCTCGTCCTGGGTGACGTCCGCCTGCAAACTCAACAAGCTGCAGATCAGTTGCATGTTGTTTTTCACGCGGTGGTGGATTTCTTTGAGCAGGATCTCCTTCTCCGCCAGAGAGTCGCGAAGCTGGCACTCAAAACGATGCCGCTCGCTGACATCCCAGGAAATCACCTGGACTCCGGCGATCTCCCCTTCGGAACCGCAGATCGGGGTTGTGATGATCTGCGCATGACGGATCAAGCCGTCCGCATCCGGCAGCTCTTCAATGCTGTTAATGGCGTTACCGCTGGCCAAAACCTTTTCGTCCGCTTCCCTCAGGTGTTGGGCAACATCAGGCGGAAGAAAATCGCTGTCGGTCTTCCCAATCACGGCTTCGAGCGGAAAACGGAGCGCCTCACAGAGGCGGCGGTTGGCAAAGGTGATACGGCCCTTCGCGTCCTTGCGCAAAATGAAGAGCGGCAGATGCGCCACCAGCGAATGATAAAGCGCTTCCGATTCGCGCAATTTGTCTTGGGCCAGCTTCCGCTTGGTCAGGTCATAGAGCGTGCCAGCCGCGCCCAGAATCCTGCCTTCCGCATCCAGCGTCAGCCGCACGAAAACTTCGATCCAGCGAAATTCCCCGCTGAGGGTGCGATACCGGACCTCATTCCGGCAGTGGTCCTTCTTACGTTCCATCAATTCCGTGAAAAGTAATTGGCACCGGTCCCGATCTTCCGGATGAACATAGTCGATGAACCGAGTGCCCAGACTTTGCTCAATGCTAAATCCCATGATCTCCGTCCAAGCCCGGTTAAGAAAGGTCCAGCAACCATCGGGACTGACCTGGAAAACGACTTCCTTTAGGTTGTTGACGATAAACGCATGGCGTTCCGACATTTCGCGGGCGGCGGTCTGCGCTTCCACCTGGGCGGTAATATCCAGAAGAATCCCCTCAAAATGAGAGGCGTTTCCGGCGGCATCTCGCCGCACCGACATATGGTCAGCCACCCAGCGGACGTTCCCGTTCGAAGTGAGAATTCGGTACTCCTGATGAAATCGGTCCTCACCCATGGCACTGCGCTGGAAGGCATTGCGCCAAATTGAGGCAAAATCATCCGGATGCACGATGGATTTGTAGGTGAGACGCTGGGCGAGAAAGTCTAAAGGCGCGTACCCCCACTGCGAAACGTTGTCAGAGATGTACTCAAGAGGCCCGAGATCCTCTGCCCGAGCTAGGAATGCCACAGCGGGGCTTCGGTTGACGATCGCCGTCCACTCGTGCAGTTCGCGCTGGCTCGCCGCCAAGCCTTGGCGGCTGGCGTTGTGCGCCCTGAGCTCCCGGCGCAATTCCATTTGCGACACGACCTGCCGCGCCAACATCCGCAACGACTCCAATTGCGTTTCGCTGGGACGCCGTGCCTGGTGGTCCATGACGCACAGCATTCCTAACGCGCAGCCTTCGGCATTCACCAACTGGGCGCCCGCGTAGAATCGGATATGGGGAGGTTCCACAACTAAAGGAGAATTGGCAAAACGCGCATCCTCCGCCGCATCCGGCACAACAAAAAGATCGTCCTTGGCAGCGATGCCATGGGCACAAAAAGCGATGTCGCGGGGGGTTTGGGTCGCTTCAAATCCAACGCGCGCTTTGAACCACTGCCTCTCGGCGTCAATCAAGCTGATCGCCGCCATGGGTGTCTCGCAAATTTGCGAAGCCAGGCTCACCAACTCATCGAAGCCTATTTCCGACGCTGTATCCAGGATTGCGTACGAACGGAGCGCCGCCATCCGTTCGACTTCATTGCGAGGCACGGGCACTTGCCTCAGATTCTTCGCATTTGCTTTTCCTTCGTTGGCCGCCATCGGTTGCCAGATTTTTATGAACTCAACTTGTTTGTATCCAGCCGCATGCATAGACCGTCAAGTCTATTGGGCAAGGCGGCGCCACCGCCGCCGCAAGACCCAAGCAACCGCGCGTCATTTTGACAGAGATCTGCGTCCATAAGAGAGTTATCGGCGGCGCGGAAGAGCCCCTTTAACAAAGAAAAGCACCCACGGGTTTCAAGGGAAAACCCTCAAACAACCAACCTGTTCAAAAACCTTCCGTAGGATTTTAGTCTCGACTCATTCTTGCTATCGTTGCCGCGCTTGGAAACGAGGCAACGCTTTCGAGGGACGCACTGCCGAGGATTTGGGCATGGATGCCCTAGGTACTAACCGATGTTGGACACGACACTATTAAGCTCCGTCG
>JBKQWF010000169.1:0-12478 GCA_052139695.1 Limisphaerales bacterium | reverse complement strand
ACGGCGCCCGCGCCCAAGCCGTTCAACGTGGCTATCGTGGGCATGGGCTGCCTGCTTCCCAAAGCGCCCAACGTGCGCGCATTCTGGGCCAACATCTTTGGCTTCGCCGATTCGCACGGTGACTTGGGGCCGAGGCGGGCGGCCCGCCTTCCACCAATCGGGAATGCGGACGACCAAACCACTTTGCTCAAAGAGCGAAATCTCCTTCAAAAAAGCGAATGCCTGATCCGGCCGCCATACCTGCGGATGAAAAATGGCGCGGGAATCCAACAATTGACGGGCGACTTTGCTTTTGTCGGCCGCGCACTGGACCGGTGTCAGCAAGGCCGCCAGCGCCGCTCGATTTTTGGCCCCGGCGTATTCCTCCAAGGCCCGCCCCAGCGGCAAATGCTGCGCCTTCCCTTGCTCAGAAACCTGATTTGTATAAGTGGCGAGAAAGGCGAAGGGTTGAGCTGGATTGCGCTTATTTTCGGCCAGATGAAACGTCACACGCCCCACTGTGTTCCACGTCGGGTTACAACTTTTAAGATAAGCCAGCCCCCCGCCGGAAGTTCGGGCGATGGCAGCGCGAACGTGAGCGTCCAATTCATCCCATAGCCGGGCCAATACTGCGCCGCTCAAGTAATCCAGGCCCTTCATTGGCGGCGCGGTTTCCGCCAGCGCGATCCAATCGTTCTCGCCGGGCCTCGTAACACTCAGGTCAGCGGCGCTGTCCAGATTCGGATTATGGCAAAGGGCGGTGAAATAACGCCGGGCCAGCCCGCGCCAAAAGCCAAATGTCGGCGACAGCGGCTCATGCAGAAACTCGGACGCGAGAATCTCCAAGCCGCGCGCGCCCGACGCGATGAACGCTTCGGTCAGTCGCGTTGCGGCGGACGGATTGAGCTTCGGCTCTGCCTGATCGTCCGGCTCGACCAACAAATGTCCGCCGGGGGATAATGCCAATGCGTGTGACACGCCTGCGAATATACCGCGGCGCCTTGCAACACCGAGCGAAAAACATCAACGCCCTTTCCAGCCCAAGTCAGGACGCCCTAATCTCGGTAGATATGCCGGCGGCGCAACAGTCTGAGCGAGGCCGTCGCCGTTGCTTGCGTTGGCTGTCTGCAAAGGCGTGGATGCCCTTCTCACCTGAACGGAGGAAATCGAGAAAATCCACACCCATGTATTTACAGGTTTGGCAGACGCTCAACACGACCAAGTAGTCCCGGAGACCTTTTTCGGTAGTAACTCCCCCGATAATGTGCCGGAGCGCAGCAAAGGGTTTGACGGCGTGCTCCGCGTTGTTGTTGTTCCACGGCACGCCATCGAAACCCAGAAACGTGAAAAGCTTGTTTCGGTTCTTCTGCAACCGATCCTTGAACTTCACGGCTGTTTCGCTCTGGACGCTTGTATCATCAATCTCCCGATAGAACCGATTCACAGCGGCCCTGTGTTTTCTCAGAAAACGGCTCTTGAGGCCGTGGCGATCCACAGTTTCCACCATCGGCTTGAGCAAGCGAACGAAAGACATCACGAGGCGTCTCATCTCCTCGTCGTAGGGACGCTTCAACACATCGTCGTTCAAGTCCCGTATAAGGTGGATCAAGCACTTTTGTTGCGGGCATTGGATTGAATCATAGGCTGCGTAAAAGTCGGATACCAAGACGCCCTTGAAGTCTTTCAGCATGGTCTGAAGTAGGTCGCCCTCTCGCGTCTCGGTATAAACGTACGCAACTTCTTCCATGCTCGCAAAAACCCACACAAACCCACCTTTGTCCTTGACGTTGACTTTCGTCTCGTCGGCGTGAAGCAATCGGCCACCGCATAGGCTGTTGACCAGCCTGTCGTAGGTCCACTTGTAATTCTTCGCTGCGGCAGCTTTGAAGCGACCGATACTCGCGGAATCCAAATGGAAGCCAAACAACCGGTTGAGCTTGCTGGCAACATGTATCTGCGGCAACCGCAACTCGATATTGAGGTAGAGCGAGTAGGCGACGACTTCAGAGCCAAATTTACCTTTTCCCCAGCATGTCTCTTTTGGTTGAAAAACCGTTCCGCAGTTCTGACATAAGTAGCGATGGAAACGGTAGCGGGTGATCCATCGCTTTATTCCGTGTCGCATAAATTTGAGATCGTAAACGGTCTTGTTGTATTTCGTGTGTTTGACAAATTTCGTTGAAGCGCATTTTGGACAAGTTCGTGGGCGATGACATTCGATGATCTTGTTCGGGGGTAAGCCCGTTCTGGACTTCGGAGGCCGAGGCAAAGCGCGCTTTACGTTTGCATTTGATTTCACATAAATTCGCTCGCGCTGGTAGTCCCAGTAAGCCGCGTCGTTGATGGCTTTCAGTTCTGGAAACGCAAACGTGTTGCGCTTGAAGCCGTACGGGTGTTCCCACTTCATCTTTTCCGTGTCGACGACCTCGTTTAACGGCGGGTCTCCGCCTCCAGCCGGAGCTCGATGCAACTCGAAGAGCTTGTTTGTCACTGCTTCGACAGCTTCACAATCCTCAGTGTTGTACCTCAGGAGCGATGATTTCTGAGAAGGCTCTCGCGAAGTTGCCCACTTGTGCCGCCATCCGATAGTTTGTGCGCCCGTTGCGGCCGGGTCTGACCAGTGAAATCCCAGATACCCGGCGATCTCTTTCAGTCCATTGGAAAATGTTGGGAAGTAAACCTGTGCGAAGATCAGGGATAGGAGGTTCACCGCAGGCTGGGTGGTTTTGGCTGCGACAGAACTTTCAGACGGTTCTCCGTGACGTTCACGCATTCTCTTCAAGAAGTCCGTTTCATAGCTGCCGTAGTGAGTAAGCACCGGCTTCTCAACGGTTTCGAGGATGGTGAGGAATTCCCGCCAAATCTTTCCCTCGTCCGCGACGGTGTCCGCCCACAGGCTGTGCTGGACGGCAGATTCGCCGTTGCCGATGCGCAGGCCGATGAGGTAGTAGAAATCGCGGTCAGGTAAGCCCTCGACATCCAGATAGACGGGTGTGCCTTCGATCCTGAGTTCCGGGCTGCCGACGATATGGATTTTCTTTTCTCGAATCGCCAGCGCCTTGAGCGAGTGGTGATACTTCTCGCGTTTATCGCGTATCCGTTTGGGGCGGCGACGCGGACGGAACGTGTATGAGAGTTGCGTGACGGTAAAGATGCCTTTGCTGCGGAGTTTCTGTCGCTCCTTTGCGCTCATGGCTGCCAGCAGGCTGAGATCGTCCGTCTCAATCGCCTTTTGTCGGCAGCGGGCCTGGAATTCGCACTCGGCGCAGTGCCGATTCAGGACCAAGTTGGGCGGGGTGGGACTGGAGAGTAGTGCGGCAATTTTCTCAATGTCCTCGCGCACCTCACAGGCCAGCGCCGAGGTCTTCACCTTCAATGTGGCGCGGTCGTCACCGTGGATGATCTTGCTGACGGTGATCTCGCGGCCCAACGCTTCCAATAGCACGAGTGCGTCAAAGGCCAGTAACAATTTTTCATCCCTGCCAAGTTTATTGGTAAAGATGAAACGCATGGGCACGAACTTCGCCGGTCTGCCCCGGCCTTCCGGCGGTATTCGTTCAATGGCGTGGAGTTTGGACTCAAGGGTGTAGGAATTCAGTTCCACCCGTACATCCATGCCGGCTGCCAGACGCCATTCGCCGCTTTTGAAATTCTCCAATTTCGGTGAAACAGCGGACTCGTCCTCCGGCGATTCTGAAAGGAGGCGGGCTGTTTGTGTCGCCACGTATGACGCGGTTTGTAATTTCACCCACTCTGCGTAGGCATTGCCTGAACCCGGTTCGCCGGCCGCGCGGAGCCAGCACTTGGTAGGGCATTTCAAAAAAGCCACGAACAAATCTGACGTAATTCTCATGACTTGAACCTACACTCGCCAGTCAATCATTCTCAATCTCCAAGTCCCAAGTCAACGAACGCGAACGCCAATTGAATCTGATACTGCACTCGCGCGTGGAGTAATTGATTGCGCCTGTCCGCAAACTGCACGAACGGACTCAACAGACCAGCCGATCTAAAGAAGGGGTAGCGCGATTTTTACAGAATCGGAGCGCAAACCGCTGCTTGGGCGAATCTAACGACGCTTGTTTTTGCCCCGCCGCGACACCGAAACGCTTTTACCCTCTTACCCTCGGAAAAGCGTTCCCGTGTCGCGGCCCCTGCCGGACTGTTTTCAATTCGTCACGCGCGCGCCCTCTTTCCCCGCGGTCCGCTCAGGATTGAAAACAGACCGGCTTTGGATAAGCGGGCGCATTCGCGCCCTCCAATTCTTTTGATCGGAAGTTCGAGACGCCCGATTCGATGAAGACGAAAGGGCGGCAGCGGCGCGCCACACATTGCAAACGACTCAGAAATGGGGTTGGCTTTGGCGCGAAACGCTTCGTCATTGTACGGCCCGTCTGCGCTTGTCAAGGTCGTGCCCCCGTCTCCCGCTGCCTCCACCTTGACAGTGCTCGCCGGGCCGGGGGACTTTGCTGTTAGGATTTCGCGCTCGGAATGCCGCCAAGAGCAGGAGCGTTCACGATACGTTTAGAGTTTTCTCAGCGTTGCGGAGAACGACAAGCATTTCTTCAAAGGCAGGTGGCGCAGCCAGAAACATGGGTTCCATCGTCGCATAGTCGCGCCGCAATTCTGCCTCGCGTGAGGCCGGAGGAGCCAGTCGCAGTGTCCCGGGCGCCGCACTCTCATAATGCGCCCAACTCGATCCGAAGAACCGGCTCTTGTGCAAACGTACCCGATCGAGCAGATCAAGACGACTCGCCGCCGCCCGGCCACCAGGGTGATTCCAGAGCGCCGCGAAATCGGAATAGTGTCGCGCGAAACGGTCGCGAAGTGGCTGTTGGACAGGACGATGATATTCGGCGTGCAGAATGGTCGCCTTTTCCCAGAACGTGCGCTCAATCTCCAACGCCACCACTTCAGTGCGAAAATCGTCGAAGGCATCCGGCGACAGTTCCGCGATTAGCGGCACAATTGAGTGGGTGCCGATGGGCCGTTGATCGGTGAGCGAGCCAAACTCGACTTTCACGACCGGTCGGATGTAGGAGCCTGGCGCAATCGCCTGTGGATAAGGAAACAGAATTACGGGTGAACGAGTGGCGGCTTCGAGTTCGAAGCTCAACCAGTCGCCGCCTCTGGGCCGCGGTCCCAGCGCCGCAACTACAACTGTTTCCAATTCCGTCAGAAAGCGCGTCCTCACTGCATTAGCGCAATCGGCTTCCAGTTTTTTCGCCCGCTTCTGACGCTGTGAAACGGAAGGCGCATCATCCAAATCGGACTCCTTCCAACCGAGCGATGCCGGGCTGAGACCGAGGTCAATGTCCTCAGAGAACCGGTTAATAGCACCGAAGACTTTTGAAAGTGACGTGCCGCCCTTGAAGACGCAATCCGCTCCAAGTCGCGGTGTTGCAAAAATCCGCCCAAGCAACCAGCAAACCCAGAAATCCTTTTCCACAATGAATGCAGGCAAACCCTTGCGCTCTGAGTAACTCCGCCAATACAGCGCCCGTTCTTCGGCAGGAAGCAGGGCCAGCGACTTCATGAAGCATCTTTCCCGCTAGCAATGGCGCGAAAATACGGGCGCATCCAGGCTGGCGCGAGGAGAATGTCTTTTACTAGCCGGCGGCGATCCGCTGGCGAAAGCAGCTTGCGCAGATGAGCCACTCGTAACGACGAAATATTGGCCTTGCCAATATAGCGTAACGCCGCAATCACTAGCCCGGTCATTCGCCCCGCCGCCGCCATCATGCGTGGCGAAGCCCGCCGCAATTCTATCACCTGCCGCCCAATGCGGGCCTTGCGCGGTTTTCCATCGGTGAGGAACACCACCCGCGCAGGCACCTGTTCGGACAATCGGAGCAAATTCGCCGCGTAGCCGCCAAATGGCTGTAGCCTCACTCGGTCGCGCCCGGCAAGCGCTTTCGCGACAGCCTCCAAAGGAGGTGAGATTTCGCCCAATACCGGATGCGGCCGAGGTCGGTGATAGAGCCCACGCGCCAGTCTCCGCAAGCCGCCAGCCCGCACCAGCCTGGAAAGCGCCTGATCTACCGCCGTGCGTGTATCCAGATCAAGAAATTGCCCGGCGTAAAACACCGTATCATCCGGCGCGGCCCGCACCCGTTTCTGAATGCGGTCTGCCGTGCTGCGGTTGGACTTCGGTCTCGCCATTGCGTCAGAAAAAGTGGTCTCTTTTTCTGACATAATCAAGTGATTCTTTTCTATCGGCTTTTAGGGGCGTGTTGGTTCTGAGAACCGGACCGATAGGCAGGACGTGGAGGCGCGGTGTTGTTGGGGGAAGTTGTGGCGAATCAGTTGCAGTGTTGCAATCGCGCCCCTCATGAATCCGCGCGGACTCTTCGACGAGTGATTGCCCAGCCACGACCCAATCAATCGCTGCCGGTTCGGGGGCGTGTGAAAAGTCCGCGTGCCCGTGCCGCGCTGGCGGGGTTCGCCGCTCTAAAAACGGCGGCAGGACCGCTGGACGGAAGGACTTATCAGGTGTAGAATTTGGGTATGGAGGAAGTAGGAATTTCCAACAGCTTGGGAACAAGCTCGTCATCGGGGCATCTGTCGGTAGAGGCGGCCGCAATGCGGCTTGGTCTCGACCCGTTTACCGTTTACAGCTTCATTCAGCGGGACAGGCTCACCCCGATTCTCGATGACGAGGGAGTATTCGTCGTCTCCGAGGAGGAAGTGAACCAATTGGCGCAACGCAAGAAGGAGTGACCGGCCATGTTGAAAAAAGGCGGACAACCCTGGATTCCTCGCGGCCCGCGCGGGTCTGGCAACGATTTGGTCGGAGATGAGGCGCTGGCCTACCGGAGCGTATCCGATTCCATGCAACGTGATCTCCATCAAATGGAGAAAATCAAAGAGCAATTGAACCGGCTGGAACAGGTTCGATGGGAACGGCCCAACCCTCGCGTAGTGGAGACGTTCAGGGCCTCGGACGGCACGACATGGGATGTCTATGCCCATTTGGTGGAACTGCCCAAAAGCCGAATTCTCCTGTGCCGCCCACGCAACAGCCCTGATTGGTCCGTTATCCAGGAGTTCGAGGAAGGCTCGGCGTACGCCAGCGCCCACGGGCGCAGAGAGGTTTTAATCCAAGGGCAAAATGTCAGAGAAGTGGTCATGGATTATGTCGCTCAAGCCAATCACACGCTCCGCTTTTCGGAGCGGAACCTCGTGGCCAACGCGCAGAAAATGGTGTGGCGGCAATTCCCTGAACACAACCCCGGCAAGGTCGTGGAAGCCTTGATGGAACATTGCGATAAGGCGGTCACGCACAACCGCTCGATTGGCGAGAGCGAGTCGGAAGCCCAAAACACCCGCCAATCTCGCGGCATGAGAGTATGAGCGCCCCGAAGGACAGACCGTTAAGCTCGGAGCGGGAAAGATTCCTGAATCTGCGGCACCTTCCGGCGCAGTTAAGCTCAGGCGAAGCGTCGCATCTTTTGGGCGTTGCTCCGCACGATGTGCCACTTCTGGTCTCGAATGGCTTGCTCAAACCTTTGGGCCACCCGACGGACAATGCCGTTAAATACTTCGCCCTCGTCACCGTGCAGGAGTTAAGAGATGATGTGAAGTGGCTGGGCCGCGCCAGACAAATGATTTACGATCACTGGCGAATGAAAAACGCCGGGCGGGCTACGCTTGAATATCAAGTGTCCGAACAAACCCAAGACACGGCCCAGCGCGTCGCCTGATGGTTCTTCATATTGACTGTTGTGTCTTTGATTCTTTTTAGCCCTCTTTGCGCGGACACCAAAACGGACACCAAAAGTGTAGAAAAGGGTATAGGCCGGTAAACGGAATTGGCGGATGCGGCGGTCTTGATGAGAGCGCGGGCGATCATGGAAACGCCGGCAGCAGAGACGCCCATAGTCGAATTGACACCCAATTAGTTGGCGCTGGATCTGGAAAATTAAATGCAAGACCACACGTTCTCAAAAAAACGCGCAAATTCGGGCTTCCCTCGTGACGCTTAACGAATTCCATAACACCCTTTATAGTGTTCTTTTCTGGATTTTATGGCTGGCAAATGTGTCGGCAATGAGTCAATAACAGAAAAGACAGCCAATTTCAACTGGAAGTTTGGGATGCAGGATGCAGGCATCCTTTGGCTTCATAAATTCAACGATGCCCAGCTTGTCAACGAGCATGGGGAACTCGTCTAGTGCAATTCGCCCGCTGCGCGTCCAAACGATCTCCGCGCCGATTCCACGCGAAATTCGGCGCAGCTCGCAAATCCCCCCCCGCACGAGCGGCGCAAGAAATTCGGATACCAAAGCCGCGTCGTTGCCGGGTTCCGACGCGCCCGCGTTCTGCTGCTTGGAGCCATTTTCTGGCGTTCACCCATTCGTTTCCTCCTTCTTTACTTCGTAATGGAGGCGGTTATCGTCGGCCCCGGTGGGTGATGTAACACGATCTCTCGAAGCAATGAGTGCCGGCGACGGCAGCGCGGCGGAGGAATTATTGTCGCTGGTTTATGGGGAGTTGCGACGGATTGCGGCCGTGAAAATGGCTGGGGAAGCGAGCGGACACACGCTCCAACCGACGGCGCTCGTGCATGAGGCATGGCTCAAGCTGGCGGGAAATTCCGGATTTGATAATCGCGCGCATTTTTTCTCGTGCGCGGCGGAAGCGATGCGCCGGATATTGGTCGAGTCGGCCCGTCGCAAACAAAGCCTCAAGCGCGGCGAACGACCCGAGCGGGTGGAGCTGGCGGAATGTCACGCCATCCTGTCTCCTCCGCCGGACGAGGCGCTAGCGGTGCATGAAGCGCTGGATCGTCTTGCCGCCAAAGACCCGGTTTCGGCTGAATTGGTGAAGTTGCTTTATTTTGCGGGATTGACCATGGAGGAAGCGGCGGCGGCGTTGAATGTATCCAAGCGAACGGCGGAAGGCCGGTGGACTCACGCGCGCGCCTGGCTGCGCCAGGTGATTGCCGAGGATCGGGGTTAAACGCAAAACGATTTTGCGGAGTCTGGCGCAAGATTGCGCTTGATAGATGGGAAACCATGAAAGACCAACCGAAAAGCTCAACCGACTTCGAGCGGGACGTCTTTCTTGAGGCACTCGAGTGCGAATCGGACGAAGAACGGTCTGAGTTTTTAGATCGCGCGTGCGCGAATCATCCCGCAATTCGCCAGGCCGTTGAGATGTTGCTCCAGCATCATAAAGAGGACGAATTCATGCAACCGCCCGGCTTGAAGTCGGCGCTGCTCCCGGCCTTGGAAAAACCCGGAGACCGGATTGGCCGCTACAAGCTGCTCCAACAAATCGGAGAGGGCGGTTGCGGCGTGGTCTATATGGCGGAGCAGCAGGAGCCGGTTCGACGGCAGATCGCCCTCAAGGTTATCAAGCTGGGCATGGATACCAAAAGTGTCGTTGCCCGCTTCGAGGCCGAGCGGCAGGCGCTCGCGTTGATGGACCACCCCAATATTGCCAAGGTTCTCGACGCGGGCGCAACGGAAACGGGGCGGCCGTATTTTGTGATGGAGTTGGTGCGCGGCATTAAGATCACTGATTACTGCGACCAGAATAATCTCTCCACAAAGGATCGTCTCAATTTGTTTATCAAGGCCTGCCAAGCCATTCAACACGCTCACCAGAAGGGCATAATCCACCGCGACATAAAGCCGTCGAACATTCTCGTCACTCTTCGCGATGGTGCCCCGGTTCTCAAAGTGATCGATTTTGGCATTGCCAAGGCCACGGGTGACCAACGGCTGACGGATAAGACGCTGTTCACCGCCTTCCAGCAATTCATCGGAACGCCCGCCTACATGAGTCCAGAGCAGGCGGAAATGAGCGAGCTGGGGGTGGACACGCGCAGCGACATTTATTCCCTGGGCGTTCTGCTCTACGAGCTGTTGACCGGCCAAACACCCTTCGATTCCGAAGTTTTGCTGAAATCGGGTCTCGATGAAATTCGCCGCATCATTCGTCATCAGGAGCCGGTGCGGCCTTCGACTCGTTTAAGCACGATGATTGCGGGCGACTTGACGCGGGCCGCCCACCAGCGCAACGCGGAACCGGCCAAGCTCAGCGCCATGATTCGCGGCGACCTGGACTGGATCGTGATGAAAGCGTTGGAAAAAGACCGCACCCGCCGTTATGAAACGGCCAACGGCCTGGCTGCCGATATCCAACGGCATCTCAGCAGCGAACCTGTGGCGGCCCGTCCTCCTGGCAACTGGTATCGGTTGCAAAAATTGGTCCGGCGAAACAGATTGGCCTTTGTTGCTTCCAGTATTGTAGTGGCAATGGGCATTTTGGGACTGACAGGCATTTTCTGGCAATGGCGGCGGGCAAAATCAAGCGCGGAGGATGCAGTGAAGCAGCGGCGAATTGCCGAGCAGGACGCAGCCGAAACGCGGTTAAATCTTTACGCGGCAGATATCGCCGTCGCTTCTCAGGCGGTGCAAAATGGCGATCTCCGCCTCGCGCGCAACACGCTCGACAGGTTGCGTCCCAAACGCGGTGAAGCCGATTTGCGCGGATTCGAGTGGAGGTACCTTTGGAATCTTTGTCGCGGTGAGCAATTGACGACCTTGGCGGGCCATGAGCAAACAGTGACTTGCATCGCCTTTTCGCCGGATGGAAAACGCGTGGCCACCGGAAGCCTGGACGGCACCGCCAGGATTTGGAACGTCGGCGCACATGACAGTATTGCGACGTTAAGAGTCACCGGCGGCAAGGTATGGTCGGTCGGATTCACCCCGGATGGCAAGTGGCTCATGACGGGAAGCAGTGACGGCGTTGCATTTCGGGATGTGGAGTCGTGGCAGGTGCGCACAAATTTTCCCGGTCAAGTGGGAGCGCTTTCCAAAATCGGGACCTTTCTGGCCACGGCAGAATCCAAACCGTATTACTACGAGCCGGCGGGCGCCGTCACGCTGTGGAACTGGCGCACCGGCCAACTGCTTCGCCGTTTTAAGCCGTTGGGACACGCGCTGGCGTTGTCATCCGATGGCCGCATGCTGGCCACGGCTGGCGCGGACCTAAGTATCACTGTTTGGGACACGACCTCGGGAAACGTCATTCGCGAATGGCCGATGAGACATCCCGTCTGGTCGCTGCAGTTTTCGCCAGATGATCGCGAACTGGTTTCGGCCGGTTGGTCGCGGGAGGTCTTAATCTGGAAAATTGCCGACACGTCGCCGCCGCAAGCCATGAACAGCCAGCGGCTAAACTTTTGGTCCGCCGTGTATTCCCCAGATGGCAAGATGCTCGCCACAACGGGCACCGATCGGCGCGTGCGTCTTTGGGATGCCGCCACGCTCGAACAAAAGGCGGCTTTGAGCGGCCACGAGGGTGAAGTCTGGTGTGCGGCCTTTAGTCCGGATGGAAAATTGGTTGCCACCGGGGGGACTGATCAAGCGGCAATGATTTGGCCGCTAACGCCGGTTGACCTGCAAGAGGAGGCGGCTCACGCTGCCAATTATCGTTTCACTTTTTCGCCGGACGGAAAAACCCTCGTAACGGTCGATCCCACGACGCAGAATTGTCAATTGTGGGACGTCGTTCAGCACAGAGTGCTGACTTCCCAAGTCGCTGGGCGATACATCTATGGTTTCTCCCGCGACGGAAAGAGTGTGGCGACGTTTAACACCGACGCTTGGTCGTTGCAATTCTGGCTTCCCACAGCCAACAGTCCGCACAAGGAGGTGGCGCTGGAAGGCAGGACGACCGGACCAGGGTGGTTCGCCTTCATGGCCATGTCGCCCGCGCAGGACTTAATCTTTGCCGTAAACTCGGCAGGATTGATTCGAATCTGGGATGCGGACACCGGGCATTTATTACATTCCATCCAAGGACCCTCGCCCCCCATCCGCGCCGCTGCATTGTCGTCCGACGGAAAACACCTCGCGGTCAGCGTCGATCGGGAGAATGTCGCATGGCTTTACGATTGTGATGGGGGCACGGCGCGGCAACTGGCGGGCTATTTGGATTTCGTGAGCGGCCTTTCATTCTCACCGGATGGCATGACCCTCGCCACCGGCAGCGCGGACGGAAACATCCGCTTATGGAACACCGCCACCGGAGAATCGGAGGCCTCGTGGCCCGCTCACATGGGGGGAACGTACGATGTCTCTTTTTCACCCGATGGCCGAACCCTGGCCTCTATAGGTGAATCGCTAAGACTTTGGCATTTGCCCACGTTGCGCCAGTTGATTGCGGAAGATACGCCGCAAGCAGGCATGTATACCCGCTTCTCGCCGGATGGCCAATACCTCGCAGTGGAAACCGCCAGCAACAAACTCACTCTGCTGGCCGCGCCGTCCGACCGACGAGAAGCCCAAAAGTGAGGGAATCTACGCATCTTTGACCACGTCATCTGCTGCCGCAAAATACTTTGCGGACTTTGGGGAGGGATTGCGCTTGATAGGTTCGGAATGACACTTGTAACCCTTAAACCCGCCAAAAGACTATGAACCGCGCCACTTTTGTTTTATTCCTTTTAGCCTTTAGCCTGCAACTTGCCACCGGCTCGGCT
>JBKQWF010000168.1:0-28949 GCA_052139695.1 Limisphaerales bacterium | reverse complement strand
AAGATGAACGTGGACGACTGAAGCCGACAGATGAGTCGGCCCACAGGCTTGCGACGGTCGGGGGGCCGAAAACGCCCCTGGAAAATCGCTCAAATCGAGGGATTTAAACCGATCAGTGTTCCCGGCGATTCCCGGCGCTATACCCCGATTATTTTGAGGTCTGTTCAACTGACCAAGGTCGCGTTTGGGCGAAAGCTGGCGGGTCAGCCGAGGGGAGCGCCCATAGTGTTCCTGCGGTCAAAAGTTATCCACACCGAACTTCCAAGCTTTCCCCAGCCTTCAGCATCATGGGCTCGTTAAAAGAGACCACCACCGTTCGGTCACGAACCACAAAACTGGAATTGAGGCGTTGACCGGCTTTTTCAGCCTGAACTTGTTTGGGCGCGCTGGAACAAGTGAGTGTCATTTCTGAAATGCTCAATTGGCCTTCGACCACCTGAATCTCATTTCTTTGTCCTCCATTCTCGCGTGATTGGGCGAGGTGCCCCCAGCCTTCGGGACTGGTGAAGAAACTCTTGAATAGATCGGGGGTGTGGGAGGGAGCGAATTTGACCTTGGCCTTCGGTCCGTCATATTCCCAGCCCGAAAGCGCCAGCAGCATGGACCAGGAAGACATGGCGCGCGCGTAATGACCGCCACATTCAATTTCATTCCAAGGATTGCGTGGAATGGGAGCACGAGGGCGGCCGTCATATCGGTCGCGGGCCGCTTTGGCGATCAAGAGACCTTCCTGGATCATGCCTTCAAACATCATGTGAGCGGCGACCTGGTATTCGATGCCGGTCCAAACTTCATCGGAATAAAGCATCACTTGCCCTGGGCGTCCTCCTTTGGGCCAGGTGCAGATAATCAACCCTTTGTCTTTGTCTCCGGCGAAGGCCCGCGGGCTGTGTTTCCACCCGGTAAGGTCAGGCTTGAAATTGTATTTGAAGACAGCCTGGAGCGCCTGAACCACCTTGTCTTTTGGCAAAATATAGCCCAAGCCCAATTGATGGGCCCACCACTGGCCGATGAGTTGGTCCGACATGCAGCCTGGGCCCACTTCACCCTGGCGATTAAGATAATCGGGCAAATGCTGTTGAAAATACTCCCCGTTCCAGCAGAGGCTGAGGAGCTTTTCCTGGCCTTTTTCAAACACGGCGTGAAATCGGTCCGCGACCGATGTTTCCCCAAGCCGCCGCGCCCAGGCTTCCCCAGCCAGGAGAGCGGCCAGATAATATCCGCTGATAAAAGTTGTCACCCCATGCAAGGCTTCATCATAGGTATTCCATTGATCGTCCTGTAAAGCCCCGCAAGCATCGCCGCCGGAACCTTTCGCGTCTCGGGCGATCAAATACTCGACTCCCCGCCGGACGTGCGGCCAGTATTCCTTGAAGATGGCGTCATCCGGGTGATTGAGGGCCTCGCGGTATGCCTTGAGAATGCAACTGGCATGGCCATCGGAGAACGGATGCTCTCCGGTGGGATGCGGAGGGGAAGGCACGGCGGTGCGATTGTTGATGCCGCCATCGGGAGACTGCTGGTGTTTGAAATCGATCCGCCTCATCTCCTTTTCCAAGTCAGGAAAAAGATGGGCCAGACTTTGTTCATATCCCCAAACGTGGGTGCAGGTCGGGTCGCAACACCCATTGGAGCCCTCCCATCCATACACGTCTCCATTGGCAATTCTGAAGACAATGCCAATATGGCGGAGGATGGCGGCATTGGCGGTCAGGCAATCCAGGAACCAGTAGGGAAGGGTGCTGTCGTAAAAGGTCTTGCGGAATGTCTCGGTGCGCTCCCGGAGGGTGGCCAAATTCGCGGCCGCTTCCTGCAAAACAGCCTGCGCGTTGGGCCAAACCGTGGTGTAATGGCAGCCGATGAGGTTTTGGTGAGCGCCGTATTTATTCGGATAATGCCAGGCCAGGATGAAGGGCACTTCGACCGTTTCGCCCGCGGCCACTTCGATCGACTGAGCCACCGCCCCGTTGGTGGTTCGCCCCATTTTTGTCGGAGCACTACTACGGGCCTGGTCTAAAGCGGCAAACCGGGCCTGCGAGTTGAACTCAGACCAGGCTTCACTCCAATCTTCAAATGCCGTGCGGACCGTGGCGCCAGTGCCTAGCGTGGCCAGGGCCAAGGTCCCAATGCCTGGAGCCTGTGGATGGTGCCGCCCATCGCCGCCCGTGTAGTTCGCACCCGCCAAGCCGCAGAGAAACGCGTAAGCACGCTGGCGTTGATTGCTCAACCCCGCGCTGACGGGGTCCAGAACAGGGCCAGCCGCAATGACTACTTTTCCGTTCCCCAGGTTGCGGGTTATCACTTCACCCACGAAGCCGTTGGCTTCTTGCGTCGCTCCCGGGACCAAAACCCGGTTTTCGAACCGCACCAATTTGTCCTCACCGGCAGGAATGACGCGGCTGAAACGGGCCGGCAGCAATTCCGCCAAAAGACTCAAGATGGCCCGGTTCCCTGGAAAATCGGAAAATTCAATTTGGTCGATGTTGATGTGTCCCCAGGGGCCTTTTTCCTGATCGACGATCTCAATATGCGCCTGGCGGCCCTTGAATTCCGTGACGTCCCAAAAAGCAGGTTCGAGCAATTCCTGATCGTTGCCGGAGGTGGCGCGCGCTGTTTTATCTTCAATCAATAACCGGATCTGCGTATTCGCGTAATGTCCTCCGCCAATTCTAAATCGAATGAAATGGCGCTCGACGATGAACGGCTTGCTGATGAGACGGCCGGTGCTGCCATCCCCTTGCATAAAACTGTTGACCAACCGTTTCCCGACAAAGCCCGAGACCGGTTGCTGGTTGGGCAAAGTACCCGGAGCGGGAGAATCGCCAAAGGCGGTCCCTTCCATGGTCCATTTGCCATAACCGTTTTCAAAATCCTCGAACAGGATGTCAGGGCGCGGGCCGGCGGTTGACACTTCTTTTCCGCCCGTGCAAGAAGCGTAAACGTCCAAAAGCGGCATGACTTTTCCTGAAAATATGAGCGTCGCTCCGGCTTCAACCGCCTCCCGGGCGGCCCGCAAAATTGGTTCCGCCAAATCCGCCCGCGGTTCCTCGAACCAAATCACAGTCCGCGCCGGTTCAGTTGTCTTTTCCATCAGGGGCGAACTGCCGTCGAAGACCTTGACCGTAAGATTATTGGGCCGATCGGGAGGGGGCGTGGTTAAGGCCTTCAGGTTCTCGGAGGCGTATAGAACCACCGGTTTATCCAAACTCGGTTCGCCTCCCGTTTCGGCCTGCATGAGCAAGCCGCCCACCTGGTTTTCATGGAACACCCGGTTTGTGTTAAAACCAAAGGCAGGATTCTCCGCCCCCTGGTTGTCCCCGGCGGCATCGTATCCGACAGGGTTCTGCATAAACGCCGCAAGCGAGACCTGTTGAACTTGAGCCGTAGGATTTTTGACGCGAAAAATAAATATCCCGACCGGCATGGAAGAGAACCGGGTGTCCAGCGGCGCGAAGGGACTAAAGGCTGTCAGGTCAACTTGAACGGGCAGTTCGGGGTCTGAAAAGCGAAGTCCCGCGAGGGGGTATTCCCCCGTCATTTCAATACTCTTCACCTTGGGCCAATCGGGACCGCCGACGGTTTGCAATAATCTGGCAACGTTCCCGTTTTTCACCGCGAAATGAAAGGGCACGCGCCCATCTCGCAAGGTATTGAAAAGCTGCCAGGTGGTGAATTGGCCATCCACGCCGATCTCAAAATTCCCGGTTCCAATGCCGCCCAGGTGCATCCGCGCGTCCGTATGCTGGTCCGAAAGATAGCGGCGCGGCTTGTCCGAGGCCATGAGGTCCTGACGCAAACGTTGCACGTCCTCGGCGGTGAGTTCTCCTTTCGCCCAATCCGCGCCAGCCAGCAAGGTGGCGGCGGTCCCTGTTCCCACCAGCCCGAGGAATTCACGACGGGTGAAATAATTGGATGGGGGCCCGCAATGGCCAGAGCAGTTACATTTGCGCACAATCAACCTTTCTTATTGTCCGAAAGGGCATGGGACAAAACCTTCGTCCACGTGGTAGGGACGCCTCGCCGAGGCGTCCGGGCGTCCCGGCGGGACGCCCCTACCAAACGAAGAATCTGTTTCAAGTCCCGTCCTAAATCGTTCTTTGTTCGACGGCGATTATGGGCCGCCCGCTCCGTTGGGTTCAACTCTTTGTTGGAACGTTGAACCGAAGACCTGGGCCGTCGTGGTAAAGCCCTGGGGAAAGCCCGGCGGCTGGAGGATTCCGCTCGGGCGGATCCACGTGAGAATCCCCTTCAAAGCGCCGTTTGTCATATTAACCCATCCTTCCAACAGACCGCTGTTTGCGTACAGGTTCATGTACACCGGCACATTTCCATCTTTGGAAATGGGAACAGTTTGCGAAATGCCCTCACCGTCTGCCAATTCGCCATTCATCGTCAAAACGCTGTTCGTCGCGAAACCCACCGCCATGCCGAAACCGGGAGGAGAGCCGCCTGCGGACCCCGGCGGGACCAGAAAAACGGCGCCGGCAAGTTGCGGGAACGCGTTGGTAGCTAAGTCTCCCAAGAGGGGCGCGGTCCAGGCATTGCTGGCGGTTGTGCCGGCAATGACGCCGGTGATCTGCCGCGTGCCGTTGCTCAAGTCCAAATGCAAAAAAACGGTCAAGTTGGATAAACCAATGTCATCGAGCGGAATCATTCCCCACGCATTGCCGAAACCATCAAAAACCCCCGCCAGCGGGTAGGGCACTCCGCCAAAACAGACCTTCGCGCTATAAATCCCGTTGCTGGCGACGACGCAGTTGCCCAAAAACCCGGCCGAATCCACCGTCACGTTGGGGCTTCCGTCCGCATTCGTTTCATAAAACAGCCCGTTATACACGCCCGCCACGGCCGCCAGCGGATTGGTGGAAAGAGATGCTGAGGCGGTGACCGCGCCAGGATCCGTCTCCCACGCGTTGGTCTCCGTGAGATTGGTCTGGGTGAAATTCATGCTGGCGGCATTGGAAGACGAGTCGGACGCGGCCAAGGTCGGAGGAATCGGGGCGCAGTTCGTAACCTCGTTGGAAAATCCACTTTCAATGCCTTTGACGTCGTGTGCCGCCACCACAAAATAATAGGTCGTGCCCGGCGTTAAACCGGTGACAATTGCGGTCGGATTCGGACCGGCGTCCACGGTTGATGTGTAATGGCCGCTGGCCGTCCCATAATGAACCCTATAACCGGCAACGCGCGGGTCCGTGGACGGGTCCCACTGCAAAGGGACCTGGCCGCCAAAGAGGCAATCGGGCGCCAGGATAACCGCCAGGAAAAAGCCGGAGACGATTATCTTGACACGATATAAAAACGACATAAAAATTCTTTTATTTCCAAGCACACTAAAGACAGGTCAAATCCCGAACCTCGATACACAACGGAGGAGATGGAAAAATCCATTCTCACCCGGATGGGCTGGTTCATATCAGGCAAAATCCGGGCTGACAAGCATTAATTGCGTTTAGGACTGAAAAAAATTCATTTGTGCCGGAGCAGGCTCCCAACGCGAACGCGAAAAGAGAGGGAACGGCGTGGTCTGCGGTTGAAAATCTGAATGAAACATCTTTTTGGGGAGCGCGACCGTCTCGGTCGCGGCGGCCGGCGTCTCGCCGACCGCATCTTTCCGACCGTTTGTGCCGCGGCAAACCTCCAATGCGAAAACTGAGAGACCCGCGGAATACGCGGAATACGCAGAAAAAGCCATTTTAGAGATCATTTCCCCCGCTCCTTTGTTTGTCCCTGTTCCATTTCCGCGTGTTCCGCGTGTTCCGCGGTTAAAAAGTTTTGCTGTTTAAACAACATTTTCAAGGGGCCAACTTCTCGCGCGGAGCCGCAGAGATCGCGGAGCAAAACGAAAGAAGAAAAGTTTTCTCCGCGCCCTCCGCGCCTCCGCGCGAACCACGACTGGAAAAGACCCGTTTGTGCTCCAGCAAACGCCCAACGCGAAGCGCGACGACAGAACAGAGAGGCCCGCAGAATACGCTGAAAAGGACGTTTCAGAGATCATTTCCCGCGCGTTTGTTCCATTTCTGCGTATTCCGCGTGTTCTGCGGTCGAAAATCTGTATGGCCCAAATGTGACTAAACGTGTCCCGTTTTGGCATAGCGTCAAAAATAATGTTTGGCTAAATTTCCTTGGAAAAGATGAATTGAGCGTGAATTAGGCTAATGAGAATGAAATCAAGAATATGTTGCGGGATTATTGGAGTCGCCTCACTGCTCGCCTCCCCGAGCCTGTTTGCACAGACGGTTATTGGAACAGGGTCGCTTTACATTACAGCGCCCGGGTACCCTCCAGACCAAGCTGGCCCATATAACGTTACGATTTCGACTTCACCGTTACCCTCCGGAATCATTCCGATCAGTTCGGGCGGGAGTTTTGAGACATTTTGTCTCGGTACCCAGGTGAACTACACTCCTGGTTCCACCTACAGCTACCAGATTAGCGACACAGTTCAACCCACAGGCGGTGTTGAGCCTCCTGGTTACGATTATGTCACTTGGGGCACAGCTTGGCTTTATAGTCAATACCGGGCTGGCTTGGTTGGCGACGGCTCGAACATCGATGGAAAGAACGACGCGCTCCAGGGACTGATTTGGTATTTACAAGGGCAGAGTACTACCACACCCGAGAACGTGACTTATTCTCCGGACATGGCGTATTATAACATTCTCTTGACTGAGGTGGAGCATGCAGCGTCTACGGCGGGGGTCAGTGATACAAGTGATGCCAACGGAGCCTTCGGAGTCTATGCCCTGGACATGTATAACGGCAGTCCAATCGAGGCTGATTTTGCGCAGCCTCAATTGTGCCTGGTTCCCGTGCCCGAACCGACGACATTTCTCGCTGGCGGGTTGATGCTGTTGCCATTCGGGGTGAGCGTATTGCGCATCGTGCGCAAGCATTTGGCGTAGAGCCACTCAGGCGTTTAAGATTTGCGCGAGCCGACACATGTCGGCTCTTTTTTTCCTGGACTTGGGGAGCGCGACCGTCTCGGTCGCAGCGGTCGGCGTCTCGCCGACCTCATCTTTCCGACCGTTTATGCCGCAGCAAACCTCCAATGCGAAAACTGAGAGACCCGCGGAACACGCGGAACACGCGGAAAAAGACGTTTCAGAGATCATTTCCCCGCTCCTTTGTTTGTTCATGTTCCACTTTCCGCGTATTCAGCGTGTTCTGCGGGCGAAAATCTGGATTTCAGCGTCCTTTAACGAGCAGCTCCGCATGGCCCAAATGTGACTAAACTTGTCCCGAAATGGGATAGAAGAATTTCGATTCTGATGTAAACTAAACGCACAAATTGAGCAGTTTTCGGCCAACAGGCACGAAAAAAAACCTATGATGAAACGAATATTGATGTTGGCGGTGGTGGGATCGGGAGCGCTTTGTTGTGTACCCATTGCTGACGCCCAAATGATAACTATGATCGATAATACATCGCAGTATAGTTATGGGGATGGCGGCGAGTTCAGGGCTATTGGTGATCTAGCGTTGAATTCGGTAATAGACTGGAACGCTTACTCGCCGGGAAAAACAACGGGTAATGTTACTTCAGGCGATAGCGGCTCTTGGGGGTACAGCAAAAGTCTTTTTGGGGAAAAGTATTTCCAGACTTTCTGCACTGAAATTGCTGAAGAGTTCACCCCTGGCGATTCATATTCTGTCACTTCAATTGGAAATAACGCCTTGTATGCCGGCACTGGTAAGCCAGTTCCTATTACGCTGGGCGTCGCCTATCTCTACAGTCAGTTTGCCGCCGGGACGTTGGCCGGCTACGACTACACTTACGGAGGCGGTCGTTCAACTACGGCTGGAGCACTGCAGGAAGCGATTTGGTATTTATTGGGTGAGTCCGGGGATGGTGCAGCGTTGCCAATGACGGGTCCTAATAGTTGGGTCTATAATGATCTTCTTAATTCCGGTATTACGGGAAGTTGGAAAGCGCCCGCCGACGGCGCTTACGGTGTTGGCGACATGACGTTGAACGCTCCCGGTCAAGCTCAAGATCAGTTGGTTATGGTTGCCGTTCCAGAACCCTCGACGATGATCGCGGGGGCGCTGATGCTGCTGCCGTTTGGGGCAAGCACCATGCGGATTCTCCGCCGGAAAAACAGTGCCCAGTAGAGGCCAAAACCCATGTCCCAAAAGTGCTTAAAGATGTCCCGAATTGGGGTAGATGTTTGAGAAAGAAAAATGCATAATCTTTTCAAGTTTTTGTAAAGCCATAAATAAACCGCAGATAAAAATAAAAATATGAAACGAACTAAACTCATTGGGTCGGCGGGGATGCTGCTGGCATGTTCGGTGATGTCAAGTCAAGCACAAATTGATTTGCAAATTAATAATGTTACTGGCCAGTCGATTCAATTCAACGGTTCGTCACATTCATTTCAACTAAACCCGACCAGTGGTGGCGACCAGTTCCATATCACCGGTGTGAACAATGGGGTTAGCCCTGCTGACGATACCGCTGTGGAGCTTCTCGCAGGGGGTTATATAACGAGTGGGCCTTGGTCCTATGGCGGTATTACGACCAGTGGAACCACTGAATCTGCTAACGTTACGGGCGGCGGAACGCTGACTATTCCAGATGGTCTTGGGCATAACCTGACCGGCACGGTTAATTGGATCACGGTACAGACTTCTAGTGGGATTGGGGGCGTCAATGCTGATTTGGATATTAATGTTACTGACTTGACCTACAGTGGTTCTTTGTTGGATTTGAAACAGTTGGTTGACACTTCACTGGGAACAATGAACTTGTCGTTTGAGTTCAATCCTGGCAAAACATTAGACCTACTCTCGATGGGGGCGGGACCTTATAACAATTCATACGCTGGGGATATAGTCTCGGCCGTACCAGAGCCGACGACTATAATGTCTGCCGCGTTGCTGCTCCTGCCGTTTGGGGCCAGCGGCCTGCGGATCCTTCGTAAGAATCGTGCGGTGTAATAGTCGCACCACAGGACACGTTCATATTTTTATTTGCTCATCAAGGCCGGTCTTTAAGACCGGCCTTTTTTCTGTTTACTGGATTGCAGATTGTTCTGGGCGGGGGCGGGGCAAAGGGCCTCTCACTTCCGCCTTGGCTTGAGCTACGGTGGACCGGTCGTTGCTTCCAGTCGAAGATCCGCCAAGGATATTGTCCCTTGTCGCGCGTGGCCATAGGGCCTTTGGCGCGAAAGCGGAACCCTCCCATTATTAAAGTTTAAAACACGCTCCTACGGGAGGGCGGAGCGCTGCGACGCCCTGATGTTTGGGACTCGCGGCGCTCGTCCCTCCCGCAGAAGGATTCTTATCCTGCCATGCGAAAGGCCACTTGTTTTTGAGTCCCTCGCTGCAACTCTTTCAGAGTAGAGAAGACAATGTGGGCAAGGCCCCTGGGTAGCTCCTTCCTCGCAACCCAGGGCTAAAAAACCAAAAAGGCCTTTTTGACAGGATGAACAGGATTTACAGGATAAGGATCGCACAGTTCGCTTTTTCTGAATCCTGTTCATCCTGTTCATCCTGTCAAAATCTCTCACCCTAGTTGTGGTGGAAAAGATTTTGCCAAAAATGACGAGTTCTTTGAAATTGCACTGCAAAGGAACAAGGCGAAAATGGTTCCCAGACCAACGCTCACCGTTTGGTGACCCGGATGGCCAGGGGCTGTCTCTTCTTTTGCGCCTTGTCGTCTTCGCCGTGCAAATCCGAAGAATTGCGCATTCTTGGCAATATTTTTTCTCTCCGCGCGCTCTGCGCCTCTGCGCGCTACGGCTGGCTCGTTCCTGAGAGAACTTCTCTACCACGAACGTCACGAAGTCTTGAAAAGAAAAACCCAAACCTCCTTTTCTTCGTGTCCTTCGTGGTGGAATTTGGTTTGCGGCTTGCCGCGCGGTGCCTTTGCGTTGAATTCCACCAGTGTTACCGCATGGATACGGCTCAGTTCATGAGCCACACGTAAAACCTCTTCAAAATCCTTCCGTAGGATTCCAATCTTGACGCATTCTGATTACCCTTGCCCCGCATGAAAACAATGCCACGCTCTCGAGGACCGCGAGGACTCGCAACGGCAAAATCGCCCGCCTCCCGCTGGCCATCCGTCAGCAACTCAATCTGCGCCTCCAAAACGGCGAGCTGCCCCAGGAGTTCCTCTCCTGGCTCAACCAGATGCCGGAAGTCCAGGCCATCCCGAACCAAATTGAACCCAATTGAGGTAAATTGAGCCGCTGTGACCCCCCCCGGGGGGGCCGCGCCCTGCCGCGATGCCTTCGCTCTCTCTTTTCGACTGGAAGAATCTTGTCGTGCGCCCGCGAGGATTTGGGGCAGAACTGCGGGATTGTAAAATTAAATCACAGCCCCTATGATGGGGGTTAGAGCTAGCGCTCCGATGGATGAAACGAAGCATCTATGTAGTTGATGATCAGGCGGGTGTACTGGAAACGATGGTCCTGGTCCTCAGTTGCGTTGATCCGGAATGGGTTGTTCGTGGCTTCCAGGACCCTTTGGAGGCTCTGGCCGCGGTGAAGGCCAGCCCGCCCGATCTCGTCGTCTCCGACCAACTCATGCCGGGCATGCAAGGCAGCCAGCTTTTGGAGGAGGTCCGGGCTGTTTCTCCCACGACCGTCCGGGTCATTATGTCCGGCTACGTCGCCCTGAACAAGCTGACGCTGATCACGTCGGCCCATCAGTACCTGGCCAAACCCTTTGACAGTGCGCATTTGCGGCAATTGATCCATCGCTCCTTTGCCGCCCGTGATCGGATTGCGGACGGCGGCTTGCAGAATGTCATTACCGGGCTTAAGTCCATTCCGTCATTGCGGCAGGTTCACCAGTCATTGCTTTCGGAATTGGAGGACAACCGCCATGCCAGCACTTCCATCGGCCAACTCGTCGCTTCCGACGCTGGACTTTCTGTCAAAGTTTTGCAACTGGCCAACTCGCCGCTCTTTGGCCAGGGGGAATTGATCGCCAGCCCGGTGGACGCCGTCATCTGCTTGGGCACGGACCTTGTGGCGGCGCTCGTTTTCTCGCAAACCCTCTTCCGGCATTATGATAAACTCTCCCATGCCGACATCGACGTTGAACGCATCTGGAACCACTGCTGGGAAGTGGCTTACCTGGCGCAGCATATTTGCCGGGAGAAGGGGCTGGCGCGCAAGGCCGGGGAGGAAGCTTTTCTGGCTGGATTGTTGCATGAGAGCGGGCGGTTGATTCTGAGTGACAACTTCCCGGATCAGTTCCACGCCGCCTGCGAAGCGGCGCGCCAAGCCAAGTCTCCGCTGGCTCCGCGTCTTCGGGAGACTTTTCAGGCCAGCAGCCTGCAGTTGACCGCCTGGTTATTGGAATTATGGGGCCTGCCGGTCAACGTCATTAATGCCATCGCCGCTTTGGATAAACCGGAAGCGACGGCCAATGGCGAATTCTCCGTGGCTGCCGCCCTCTACCTGGCGGATCGCCTGACGTGCCGCAAATCGCCCCCGGACGATTTTGTGGTGGAAGATTTGGACCAGGACTACCTCAAGTCCATCGGTTGCGCTGACGATGTTGCCATCTGGGAAGAACTTCCTTTGATGGAACAGCCTCCCGGCACCCAATAGGCCCATCCGTCCTAAGTCGCCTTCTGGCCGTTCTTCTGATGCACCTGGGCCGCCACCTTCAAGCGCAGGCCATTGAGCCGGATGAAACCAGTGGCATCATCCTGGTTGTAGGCCTGGGTTGGGTCGGACTCCATCGTGGCAATGTGCGGATTGTAAAGGCTGACCGGCGATTTGCGCCCGGCATTGATGATGTTCCCCTTGTAAAGCTTGACCCGCACCGTACCCGTGACGTTTTTCTGGCTCTCCCGCACCAGCGCCTGCAACGCCTCGCGTTCCGGCGAAAACCAATAGCCGTAATAAACCAATTCCCCGTACCGCGGAATAAGCGAGTCGCGCAAATGCATCACCTCGCGGTCCATGGTCAGGGTTTCCATTTGCCGATGCGCAAAGTGCAGGATGGCCCCGCCCGGCGTTTCATAGATGCCGCGCGATTTCATTCCCACATAACGATTTTCCACCAAATCGACCCGGCCCACGCCATGTTTGCCGCCCAATTTGTTCAAGGCCTTCATGACGCCCAATGGCGTCAGCTTTTTGCCGTTGACCGCCACGCAATTGCCCGCTTCAAAGTCCAACTCGGCATATTCCGGCTTGGCGGGAGCGTCCTCTGGGGAAACGCTCAGTTTATACATGGCTTTATGCTCTGGCGCGGACGCATCCAGCCACGGGTCTTCCAAAATGCCTGCCTCGAACGAGATGTGGAGAAGGTTGCGGTCCATCGAATAGGGCTTTTTGGCCGTCGCCTGGACGGGAATTCCCTTTTCCTCGCAATACTGGATCATTTCCGCCCGGCCGGGAAAACGCGCGCGAAAATCGGCCATGCGCCACGGGGCAATGATCTTCAATTCCGGCGCCAGGGCGGCCGCCGTCAATTCAAACCGCACCTGGTCATTGCCCTTGCCGGTCGCGCCGTGGGCGATGGCGTCGGCCTTTTCCTCCCGCGCGATTGCAATCATGCGCTTGGCGATGAGAGGCCGGGCAATGCTGGTGCCGAGGAAATACTGGTTTTCGTAAATGGCCCCGGCCTGCATCATGGGAAAGATGAAGTCGCGCGCGAATTCTTCCTGGAGATCATCGATGTAGATCTTTGCCGCGCCGGTTTTGAGGGCCTTCTTTTCCAACCCTTTCAGTTCCTCCTCTTGGCCAATGTCCGCGCAGAAGGCGATCATTTCGGCGTCATATTTCTCCTTGATCCACGAAAGAAGGACGGAGGTATCCAAGCCGCCCGAGTAAGCCAGTATAATTTTCATCCTCGCCATTAAACCGCGTTCCCTGATGGGGTAAAGGGAAAAGAATAACCAAGGCAGGCCCAAATCTCACGAAAGGGAGATGACCAACGGATGGCAAGAAGTGCGGTCCGGCGAGGGGAAATCAGGTGGGGCTGCGCTGGGGCTTGCACCTTACACGCATCTTGCTCGAGAGCGCAATGTTCAGCGCCGTAGGCGCGGCCTATCTGTAGGACTATAATCCAGCACGATCCAAAGCCCCAGCGGCCAGCGGGGCGCCATATTCCGACTATGCCGCTCCTCTGGAGCTTGGAAATGATCTTTGCCGTGTTCTACAAATATTTCACGCCTACGGCGCTGGCGAATGGACATCCATCAGAGGGCTCGTCGGAAATGCGTGTAAGGTGCTGGCAGCAGCTCCGCCCTACCGCAATTGCCCGATACTTTTAAATCGCACCCAGAGACGAGCGGCATCTCGACTTTTCTGAAGAACAATGGCAAATTTGGAGCGTGGCAGTAAACAAACTTCAAGAACTCCGCGACATCCTGCGTTCCTACGGGTCGTGCCTGGTCGCCTATTCCGGCGGGGTGGATTCCGTCTTCCTGGCGGCGGTCGCGCATGAAGTTCTCGGCGATAGGTCTTTGGCCGTCCTGGCCGATTCCCCCAGCTTGCCCCGGCGCGAGCTGGACGAAGCGGTCACGATCGCGGCGCAATTCTCCATTCCCTTGCGCGTTGTCCGCACGGAGGAGTTTGACAACCCGCAGTACCTGGCCAATCCCAACAATCGCTGCTACTTCTGCAAACACGAGCTTTTTACTCAATTAACGCCGTTGGCGCGGGCGGAGAAGTTTGCGGTTATCGCTTACGGTGAAAACGCGAGCGACATCGGAGACCATCGGCCCGGCGCGCAGGCTGCCGGTGAGTTTCAGGTGCGCGCGCCGCTTAAGGAGGCTGGCTTGACCAAGGCTGAAATCCGGGCTCTTTCCGCGCAAATGGGTCTTCCCACCGCGGACAAGCCCCAGATGGCCTGCCTCAGTTCGCGCGTGCCTTACGGGGAAGCGGTCACGCCCGAAAAGTTGCGGATGATCGAGGAAGCCGAATACGTGCTGCGCGATCTCGCTTTTTATGACGTCCGCGTGCGCCACCACGAATTGCAGGCGCAGGGACGCATCACTCACCTTGCCCGGATCGAAGTGGGGCCGGCCGAAATCCCCAAACTTCTCGTGGATGGCATTGCCGCGCGCGTGGCCGAGGCGCTGAAAAAAATCGGCTACAGCCACGTCACGCTGGATTTGCAGGGCTACCGGCGCGGCAGTGTGAACGAGATTGCCGCCGCGCGCGTCGCGGCAATCAAGACTGGTTAAGCAGTTGGATCGGGGAGCGCGACCGTCCCGGTAACTGTCCCGGTCGCTTCCAGTCGGCGTCCCGCCGACTGGTGTAGGAGTCGAAACCACCCATATTTTGGTAAACCCTCTCGCGGCACTGATGCCTTCGGCGGGACGCCCGCGCTCCCCAAACCATCTGAGTCGTTCGGCTCCCTACCGCTGCACAAAGTAGCTGAGGTTCTCCAATTCGATGGCCAGGTTGACGTTGTTGACCACCACCGTCTCCGGCACATCCAGCACCAGGGGCGCGAAATTGAGAATGCCCGTGATGCCGCATTGCACCAGGGAATTGGTCACTTCCTGCGCCACCGAAGCTGGCACGGTCAAGATCGCCATCTTCACATGGCGCTCGCGGACGATAGCCCGCAGCCGGGCTGGGTCATGGATCGGCACCGGCGTGCTTTTATCCCGCAGCCGGGCGGCGTCAATGTCGAAAGCCGCAATGATTTCAAACCCTTCCTGCTCAAAGCCGCGATAAGAGAGCAAAGCCAGGCCCAGATTACCCACCCCAATGAGGATGACGGGCTGCAAGCTGGTAGTGCCCAGCAAATCAGAAATCATTTCCGCCAACTGCTCGACATCATAGCCCAGCCCGCGGGTGCCGAATTGGCCGAAGTAGGTCAAGTCCTTGCGCAACTGGGTCGGCTTGACCCCCGCCGCCTTGGCCAGCGCCTGGCTGGAAACGGTGCGGATGCCGTTGGCCTTCAATTGTTGCAGGCCACGGAAATACACGGAAAGCCGATAAACGGCTTTGCGGGGAATCTCGGGGCGGAGATTTGCTTTCAACGCCGCAGAACATAGTGAAACCTCTGCCCCCGCGCAAGGTGTGCCGACGCGATTTCAGCAGACGCGACCATATTTTCGAGGTAGGGTCGCCTCGCCGAGCCGTCCCTACCCTATTGAACTCCGTCTCCGGGCAGGAGATGCTCGTTGACTCTTTTGCACTGGGTGGGCAGCAGGCGGCCCTCGCCGTCGTAACGCAGTTCGATGACCCAATTAAAGACGTTTTCCGGCCAGTCGCCGTCAGGGAGGAGGGCGCTTGGGTCCGCACCGAGGGCACGGAGCAATTGAGGGATTTCGCCGCGGCGCCAGCAAATGAGAATGTTCTTGCCGTGCGCTTTGCTCGTGAGTTTAGCGGCCAATTTTTCCGGTTCCTTGTCCTTGTAGCGGCAATTGAGCGGCAGCTTCGTCGCCTGGCTTAACGGTTCCAGGGTGAGCCGGGGACGGCTGCTGCTTCTGGAATCAGCGGCGGCAAAAAGACTGTCCAGCTTGAGCGGCTTGCCGTCCAGGGGAAAACTCAGGAAATACTTGGCGTAAGCCTGGGCCCGCGACTGGCCTTCCGGCGACAGTTGGTTGTCATTCTCGTTTTTTTCGGCGTGCCGAATAACGAGAATGACGGCGTCCTTAAGCGGGTTCTCGTCCTTTGCGGAACACGCGAACACGGCTCCAAAAAGTCCCATAAACAAGGCGAATTTCCACACAGTTTTCAAAGTCGCGCTTCGTCAAAAGCGTCGGGCAGGGGACTTGGCCGCCCTGCTGCCTTGACGTTCACATCTTTAATCTCACCCATGTCCTAACATAGTGTTGAGTCACAGGATTCGATAGGGTACACTGCCCCCTCGCTAATATGAAACCTATTCTTCCCGCCCTTGCAGCCCTCACCGCGGCAGTGTCCTGGACGGCTCCGGCAGAAAGACAAACCACGGATCACCAATCAGACCAGTTTCAAATTAGGACACCGCCAAAAAGTTGCGTTTCAGGCGCAGATTTGATATGGAGGATGACAGTGGCAAAATTTGCGAACGGGGAATGGGTTCAAAAGAAGGATAAGAAGCGGGCAGGGACAAAAGCTTTTTCGCGTGTTCTAATCTTCTAAATTGGATAAACCCATTGCTTTTCATAGGGGACAGGGTATGACACGAATGGGCGGCCTGCGGTCTGCGTGAGTGCGACCGTTGTCAACTTCGCATCCGGGCGAGAGCGTGCAGAGTTGGGTAGCGGCCTCGTGTGGCCACTTCCTCCCGTTCCATAACGCGTTCCGGATCGTTGAATTTGAAAATACGCGCGGTTCCCTCGCCAACAGGGGAAATTGGCTCAATCACCCCGCCGTCCAACCTGAAGTGATCCGACCATGAATCCGAGCGAGGGTTGAAAAAGCGCACGAAGGTTCCGATTGAGTGAATCGTTCCCACATCCGAGCCTTTCTGCCTGTTGCAAAAGATACAGGCGAGCGCCAAATTGTCCGGGTCAGTGACGCCACCGTGTTTAACGCTGATAATGTGGTCGATTTGAAGCGCGAAGAGGCAATCGTCTTCGTGCAACAAACAGTATTCGCAGAGGCCTTCAGCCCTTGAACGCACGAGGAGGCGAAGTTCCCCGCTAATGAGATTGCTCATGGGCAAAATGCCGGCGGGCTCTCGCTTTGGCCAGCCGCATGATGTGCTCCAATTCCAGATAGTGATCTAATTCCGACTTCTCCGCCGCGCTTAACTCGCCCGTCTTCTCGCGTTGAACCAAAGACTCGGCGCGCTGGTTGACCTCGTCGGAAAGGCGGAACGAAGCCACGGCGACCGGGCTTGGCCCCGAGGCGATAAAGTCGATCACTTCATCGTAGCATTTCACCTAAACACAAATAACCCGTTCTTTCTGGAATTCCAACGGAAAAAACGCGCCAATTGGCCAATCGCTCCATGAGGGGTTTTTGGTTGAGATGATTGACTACAGTATTGAGTCACGAGCTTCGACCGGCTACACTCGCGCCTGGCAAATATGAAACCTATTCTTCGCGCCCTTGGTATCCTCACCGCAGTAGTGTCCTGGACGGCGACCGCGGCCAACGTGCAGTTGACGGTTCAAACCCGCCATTCCGGACCCCAAATCAGCCCCGCTATGTGGGGAGTTTTCTTTGAGGACATTAACTTTGGGGCCGACGGAGGCCTTTACGCGGAGTTGCTCAAGAACCGCTCCTTCGAGTTTCCGGAACCGCTCATGGGCTGGATCAAGCTCAGCCCGAGTCTGGCCAAAGGAGATTTCTCCGTGCGAAGCGAATCGCCGCTCAACCCCAACAACCCGCACTATCTGCGCATGGAATCCGAAGGCGCGGCTCCCTTGGGGATTTCCAACGAGGGATTTCGCGGCATTGGTTTGCGTGCCGATGAGACTTACGATTTTTCCGCCGAAATCCGCGTGGTCTCCGGTGCGCCGCAATTGCTGGTGCAACTGGTTGCCGAAGACGGTTCCACGCTGGCCGAGGAGAAACTGTCTGATTGCTCATCGGCGGCCTGGCAAAAATACACGGTCACACTCACGCCTCATGCCCAGGAAACAAGAGCCCGACTGAACGTCATCCTGCAAAACAAAGCTGCCGTCGATCTCGATATGGTTTCGCTTTTTCCGCGACACACCTGGAAGAACCGTCCCGGGGGCTTGCGTGCGGACATGGTGCAAATGCTGGCCGATCTCAAACCCGGCTTTGTGCGCTTTCCCGGCGGTTGCATTGTGGAAGGCAGCCAGTTGGAGCGGCGTTACCAATGGAAGAACACGATTGTGCCGGTCGAGGAGCGCAAGTTGCAGGTCAACCGTTGGAACTATGAGTTCCTGCACCGGCCGACGCCGGATTATTATCAATCCTTTGGCCTGGGCTTCTATGAGTTTTTCCAATTGTGCGAGGACCTCGGCAGCCAGCCGCTGCCGATCCTCAATTGCGGCATGGCCTGCCAGTTCAATTCCGGCGAACTGTGCCCGCTGGGCCAGATTGAACCCTTCATTCAGGACGCCCTGGACCTGGTGGAATTTGCCAATGGCCCGGCGGACAGCCCGTGGGGCGCGCGGCGCGCGGCCCTGGGCCACCCGGAGCCATTTCACTTGACAATGATGGGTGTCGGCAACGAACAATGGGGTCCGCAGTATATTGAACGCTATGCCCGTTTTGCCAAGGCGTTGAAGGCCAAATATCCGGAAATCAAGCTGGTCTCGGCGGCGGGTCCTTCCCCGGCGGATGACCGTTTTAAGTTTCTCTGGTCCAATTTGCGCGAACTGCATGCCGACATCATTGACGAGCACTGTTACGACAACCCTTTCTGGTTCTTCAACAACACCCATCGCTATGATGACTACGACCGCAGCGGGCCCAAGGTTTTCATGGGCGAATACGCCGCCCAAAGCGTGGCGGTGGTGAGCACGAAGAATCGCAACACCCTGGAATGCGCCCTGGCGGAAGCGGCTTACATGACCGGCCTGGAGCGCAATGCCGATGTCGTGCGCATGGCCTCCTACGCCCCGCTTTTCGCCCATGCTGACGCCTGGCAATGGACGCCTGACCTGATTTGGGTCAACAATTTGCAAGTCGTTGGCACGCCCAATTACTTCGCGCAACAGCTTTTTAGCCGCAACCGCGGCAGCGTCGTGCTGCCGGTTTCCTGCGAGAACTCTCCTTCGTCATTTTATGTCTCCGCCGCGCGCGACGACGGTCTCGGCGAAATCATTATTAAAGCCGTCAACGCCTCGGAGAAACCCATCGAAGCTGCCGTTCACCTTGACGGCGCGGCGAGCGTTTCCGCCAGTGGGACGGCGGTTGTCCTGACAAGCGCGCGCCTGGCGGACCAAAACTCCTTTGAGCAACCGGCGAAAGTGTCGCCCAAATCTTCTCCGTTGGAGAATCTGGCCGCGCCATTCAACTATACGTTCCAGCCACGCTCTCTTACCGTGTTGCGAATCGGCGCGAACAAAAACTGATCTCAGTGGCGGCCCTCCGCCGGTTGATAGCGGAGCAAAAGGCTGGAACCGCAGGCTGGAAGACGAAGTTCGAAATCGGACATGAGTTCGCGGCCAGTCAATTGCCGCCGCGTCTTGGTCCGTTGCTCGTCGATAAAATCGACGTTGTAAACCCCGTCCGGGCGCAAGGCGTGCAAACTGGCTTGCAAGGCGGGATACGGGCATGCGGCGCGGCGGAAAGCGAGGACCACGCCGCTGTCGAGGTCGCCGCGGTGAAACTGATAGGCGATGAAGGCCCCCGCGCCGAGCGCGCATGGGGTCAGCGGATAAAAATCGCCGTACCAGAATTTCTGGTTCTCCTTCACTTCGGCCAGGGCGGCGCGCGCAGTTTCGGCAGAGAAGCCGCTATCAAGAAAAGCAAATTGACAGATGAGCCCCGCGGTGGCCGCGCTGCGGGTGTCGTAAGCATTGGGGGTCCAGGCGCAACCGGCGAACAGGGGAACATAGAGGTTAAGGCCATAGCTTTGGCTTTGGTTCCAGTCGGCGTGGCCAGGGGAGCAACCGGTGTCGCTGTGCCACAGCGGCACAGAACGGCGCAAGGTCTCGAGATCGATCCGACGCCCGCCGCTGGCGCAGTTATCGATGGAAAGCCCCGGATGTTGGGCCAGCAGCGCATCCCAAAGCGCGTAGTGTCCTTCCACGCAATGGATTTCCGTCGCCCCTTGTCGGTCCGGGGCGTCGGCTTGCCGCCAAAAAGAAAGGGGATCGATATTGAAGTCGTTGCGGTAGGTATCGAGCCCAAATTCGGAAATGCGGCGCGAGAGAAGTTCCGTCAGCCACTGCCGGGCCGCCGGGTCTCCGAGTTTGAATAATCCGCCCTGCCCGCCGCCGAAGACAAATTCCGGATGCTCCCGCGCAATCTGGCTGCCGGCGGCGACTCGTTCCGGCTCGAACCAGACAATCAACTTCAGCCCCATCTGATGACAAACATCGCTGAGAGGCTTGAGCCCGTTGGGAAATCGTTGCGGGGCGCAGAACCAGTTGCCCGCGCCGTTCGGGAACCCGCCCTCGAACCAAGCCGCATCCAGCCAGTGCGCGTCACATCCTAAATCATGGGCGGCTTTGGCGGTCTGGAGCTGGCATGTCTCGGTGCCCCAGTCCGGACGGCTTCCGATATAGCGATCAAAGCACTGCAAGGCGATGGGCAGGCGGGCCGGGCGACCGTGCTGGCGCGGGGCATACTCAAAGAGGAGGAGGCGGCGAAATTGGTTATGGGCTTTAATCCGATCCCCTTTCCACAGCAGCATGAGGATTCGCGGGGTGCGGATTTTTTCGCCGGGATGAAGACGCAAGGAAGTCTTTTCCATGCCGGCTCGCAAGGTGGTGGCGCCAGCCGCGGACCGTTCGAGAGTGGCCCGCCATTGACCGGACCAGCCAATGGCTGTGATCACGCCTTCATCACCGTATTGCACGTTGAAAAAGGGAAAGGCGCCGTTGGAAGAACGGCCTCCGTCCGGCCCCATTACCACGGTCTTTCCCGGTTTCACTTCGGTTTCCATTGGAAAGAAAGACCTCTCGCCGCAGACATCGCCGGCCAATTGATGCAGCAGGACCGGCTTCCGCAAGGAACCGTCGCCCAAGTGGGCATCCAGCGGCTGAATATCTTCCAAAAGCGGAGAATCCTGGGCGCCGCGGTTTTCAAATTCCAACAGCCATTCGAGAGCCGGATAGCGTTTGAACGCGGTCAGGGTGGCTGTCAAACAAAGCTGAGTCTTGGGGTCTTGCCAACGGACCAGCCAAAGACGCCGGGAGGCGGTTTCACTGGCCTCGACGGTCCGCTGCCAGCCTGGCAGCAAGTTGGACGAGAAAGCGCCATCGTAGCGGAAGGAAAACGGACCGTCCGTGGACTGCTCACCAGCGAAGGCGACAGCCCAATTTTGCGCTTGCTGAATTTCGGCGGGAGTGGCCATGACAGCGTCACTAGGCGCGTCGGCAGGAATATCAGCGTCCTCCAGCGCGCGGGCGGTGGAAACGGCGCTAACAGCTATGAGCAAAAGGAGAAGGCATCGGAACATGGCAAAAAAGTAATGGAGGCGGCTCCTCTGGAAAAGTTTTTTTAGTTTTCGCCGAAACTCGATGTTGCAGGGAGGCGGGTCCTGCATTTATGCTCAAGCGCATGATTGCCACCGCCAGTCACTCACACGGCAAGGCCAGGCTCTTTTTTTTGGCCATGCTCTTGCTGGCGGCGAGCGTTTTGCCGATCACGGCGACAGACTATTTTGTCCGGCAGAGTGGCAACGATGAAGCGGAAGGCACTTCCAGCAACGCCGCCTGGAGGACCGTCGAACGTGTCAATCGCGCCCGGTTTCGGCCCGGAGACAGGGTGAGCTTTCAGAGCGCCCAGACGTTTGCCGGCAATTTGCTCCTCTCAGCCCAGGACGCCGGGACGTCCAAGGCCCCTGTCGTGATCGGCTCCTTTGGCGAGGGACGGGCCACGATTCTGGCTGGAAATCACAGCGGCATCACAGTGGAAAACGCCGGTGGAATCGCCATTGAAAACCTGGTGGTGGCCGGCGCGGGCCGCACGAACAACGCGGGTTGCGGCGTCCTCTGCGAGAACACATTAACCAATGGAGAGCGCCTGGATTTTCTGCGCCTCGACAACGTGGAAGCCCGTGATTTTGGGAATCTGGGAATTCTCGTCGCCGGAACCCACGCCGGGTTTGAACACGTTCTGATCACGAACTGCGTCATGCACGACAACCTGCGCGGCGGCATGGAGGTGGCCGGACGGCTGCCGTGGGACACAACGGTCTATGCGCACGCGGACGTGCGGGTCAGTCATTGCCAGGTTTTTGACAATACAGGTGATCCAGCTTATTTCAAAAACCATTCGGGCAGCGGCGTGGTTCTCTACCAAATCGACGGCGGCTTGATGGATTATTGCACCGCCTGGAACAACGGCGGCCTTTGCCCTTCCAGCGGCGGCGGAGTGGGTCTTTGGACCTGCGCCTCCCGCCGGGTCACGATTGAGCATTGCGAGAGCTTCGGCAATAAGACCAGCGGCGGCGACGGCGGCGGCTTCGATATTGATGGCGGCAGCGTGGACTGCGTGTTGCAGTATAATTACAGCCACGACAACGACGGCCCCGGCCTGATGGTCTATACGTATCCTTATTCCTCCTTCACCGACCGTGGCAGCGTCGTCCGGTTTAATATCTCAGAAAACGATTCGCGCAAGGGCCGCCGCTACGCCGGGCTTTGGGTGCGCTCCGATGGAAAGGAAATCAGCGGCGTGGAGATTTACAATAATACTGTGGTGGTTGGTCCCTGGACAGACCAGGCGGCGCTGATCAACGCGCGCGGGATTGAGGCGCGCTTGTGCAACAACATTTTTATCGGCACGGGGATAGCCTTGCCTTTGCGGGTGGATCAACCGCAGAACCGCGTCCGCTTCGAAAATAACCTCTACTGGCGCACGGATGGCCCAACGGAAATTGCGTGGGGCCAGCAAACCTATGCGAGCTTGCCGGAATGGCGTGAGAAGACTGGGGAGGAGTTGGTTGATGGACAACCCAAGGGACTTTTTGCTGATCCTGGTTTAAGCCGGCATCCGGCAGGTTTCCACCCTGGACAGTGTGTCGGACTCCATGCGGTGCGCGCTTTCCATCCTTTGGCCAAATCTCCCGCGCTGGCCGATGGCTTGGACTTGCGCAAGATGTTTGGATTGGATCCAGGCGGCCAGGATCTGCTGGGGCCACTGCCGCCCTCGGGCAACTTACCGCTGGGGGCGATCGCCACACCCGCGCTGGAATAACGACTAGCCTTGAAACATCTCCTCGCACTTTTTTTTTTGGTTTTTTCCATCGCGCTTTGTCAAGCGGACGAATCGGTCCCGGCGAAGCGGGAGTTTAAAATCGAGAAGCGTTACCTCAACCTTCCCATCAAGAACGGGGCCCCCAAGCGCAAAGTTACCACGTTCATCGATGGGCGTGTGGTGGTCAGGAATGATATGGAGTTATCGGACGCCCATCCGGATTGGTGGGCATTTATGGACGTCTCCGCCTGGCACGGCAAGAGACTAACGCTCGAAGTGGACCACCTGCCTTCCAACTCCGAGGGCCTGAATTTGGTCGAGCAAAGCAGTTCCCTTAAGGACGCGGAAAACCTTTACCACGAGCCGTTGCGCGGACAGTTCCATTTCTCCTCGCGGCGTGGCTGGAATAATGATCCAAACGGCTTGGTTTTCTTCAACGATGAATATCATTTGTTCTATCAGCACAATCCGTACGGATGGGACTGGGGCAATATGCATTGGGGCCACGCGGTCAGCCGCGATCTGGTTCGCTGGCATGAATTGGGCGATGTCCTGGCGCCGGATGACCTCGGCCCCATGTTCAGCGGCAGCGCGGTGGTCGATTGGAGCAATACCAGCGGCTTCGGCCAGCCAGGGCACCCGGCGCAAGTCCTCGTTTACACGGCAGCCGGAAATCCCACCGTGCAATGCCTCGCTTCCAGCCTGGATGGCCGCAGCTACACCAAGTTCAGCGGCAACCCCGTCATCAAAGAAATCTCCGCCGGCAACCGCGATCCGAAAGTCTTTTGGTATGAGGCGGCAAAGAAGTGGATCATGGTTCTCTATGTGCAAATGGACAAAACGAACACCATTCATTTCCTGAGTTCACCCAATCTCAAGGACTGGACGGTGATGAGCCGGATCCAGGGCTTTTTCGAGTGCCCTGATTTTTTCGCGCTGCCGGTGGATGGCGAGGCCGCAAATAAGAAGTGGGTCCTGACCGCCGCGAGCAGCGAATACATGGTGGGCAGTTTCGATGGGACGGTTTTCACGCCCGAGACGGCCAAACTTCCCGGCCAACGCGGCGCCGGCTTCTATGCGGCCCAGACTTTTAGCGACATTCCTGCCCGTGACGGACGGCGCATTCAAATCGGTTGGTTGCAAACGGCCACGCCAGGAATGCCCTTCAACCAATCCATGTCGATTCCCTTTGAACTGAAACTCGTCAGCACGCCGGAAGGGCCGCGCCTGGCGCGCGTGCCGGTGGCGGAACTGGAATCGCTGCGCGTTCATTCCTGGAATTTCGAACCGGTGACGCTCAATCCGGAAAGGACCAATTTGCTCGACAACGTGAAGGCTGACCTATTGGAACTCAGCGCCGAATTTGACCCGCGTGACGCGGAGGAAGTGGACTATACCGTGCGCGGCGCCAGCATTGTTTATGACGCCAAGGCAAAAACGCTGACGGTGGACGGCCATCGCGCCCCCGCCTTATTGCGCCGCGGCAAGCAGCAATTGCACATCTTCTGTGATCGCACCGCGCTGGAGGTGTTTGCCAGCGACGGTTTGACTTACATCCCGCTGCCTTTTGCTCCCAAGGCCGATAACCTTTCTGTTTCCGTGCAAGTAAAAGGCGGTTCCACTCGTTTCAGCACCTTGCAAGCGCATGAGCTAAAATCTGCTTGGCGTTAAACTTTTTTTGTTGGAAAGCGCGCGCAAAAAACTTTTTAAAAATAAAAAACCCAGTGACTGTCTCTTCTACACCCGATGTCCTTTGGGCTGAATCGCCGGCCAAAAGATCAAGCGCAAAAAGTTCAAGTTACTTTGCGGAGGCTTCTTAGTCCCTGACGATGAATTTGGAGCGGGAGGAGCGCATGCGTTCGGCCTCGATAATGGTCTCCATGCGGCGGAGATCGCCGGCGATGGTGGTGCTGATGATCAAATACTGAAACTGCTGCCATTGCGCGATTTCGTGGCGCGCGACGCTGAGGCGTTTCTCCAATTGCGCCGGAGAATCGGTGGCCCGCCGGCGCAAACGATCCCCCAGAACTGTCAGGCTGGGCGGCGTCAGAAAAACCGTGAGGAGAGACTGGCGCAAGTCGGCATCAGCGGCGGCGCGGGCGCAAAGGGTGGCCGCGCCCTGGACATCGATGTTGAGCAAGACGTCTTTGCCGCTGTTAAGGAGGGAGAGAACGCCGCTTTTGGGCGTGCCGTAACTGCGGTCATAGACGCGGGCATGTTCGAGGAAGGCGTTGGCTACCACCCGGTTGGAAAACTCCTCTTCAGTGAGGAAAAAATAATCGCGGCCATCGATTTCCCCTGGCCGCGGCGGGCGCGTCGTGCAGGTAATGGCGCGGGTCATTTCCGGGTGGGCGCTGAGCAATTGCTGGCAGAGGGTGGTTTTGCCTCCGCCCGAGGGCGCCGAAATCACGATCAACAAAGGTGAACGGTCTGCGTTCATTCAACATTCTGGACTTGTTCGCGGAATTTTTCCAACTCCGCCTTTAACAAAACGACTTCCCGGGAAATGACGGAATCATTGGCCTTGGAACCGAGAGTGTTGATTTCGCGGTTGATTTCCTGGGCGAGAAAATCGAGGGTGCGGCCCACCGGTTCGGCGGTTTTTAGGCAATCGTCGAATTGTTGAAAGTGGCTCTGCAGCCGGGTCAACTCTTCGGAAATGTCCGAGCGGTCGGCAAAATAGAAAATTTCTTTGACAAGGCGCGCGTCGTCCAGGCCCGGCGCTTCCAGCCCGGCCGCTTTGATGCGGTTGAGCAATTGGTCCCGGTAACGTTCCGCCACTTTTGGGGCGAGCTTTTGCACGCGCGCGACCCCGGCGCGGAGGAAGGTGATCCGGCCTTTCAGTTCTTTGGCCAGGAAGGCACCCTCGCGCTCGCGCATTTTCAGCAGGACATCCAAAGCGGCGTCCAGCGCCTTGTTGACCGAGGGCCAGAGCTCCTCGGCCTCAGCGATCTGCTCCTCCGCCTGCAAGACGCCCGGCGCGCGGGCCAGCATGTCCAATGTCACGGGGTCTTGGAGATGAAGTGATTTGGCGAGAGCGCGCAGTTCCCTGGCATAGAGTCTGGCCAGCGCCGCGTCGGCGCGCATGTGGCTGGAACCGCCTTTGGCGGCGTGGATGGCCAGCCGGACCGTGACCCGTCCGCGGGCGACGCGCTGATTGATCAGGTCCCGGATTTGGGCTTCGAGGACTTCGAGATCGCGCGGCAGGTTAACGGAGATTTCAGTCTGTTTGCGGTTGACGGAACTGACTTCCACCGTGACTTTCAGGCCGCGCTGTGAGCATTCCCCGCGACCATAACCCGTCATTGATTTCATGTTGGCGCCGATTTAGGCGCAGTGGAGGCGGATTTGCAATGCCATTCGGGCTTGCCTAGAATGGCGGCACGAAACAAAATTCTTCCGTCAGGTAGGGGCGTCCCGCCGGGACGCCCGGACGCCTCGGCGAGGCGTCCCTGCTATGGATCGGGTATTTGTCTTAAAACCTGGAATGGTTGGTCATTATGTTGCCACTTTTATTGCACGAAACTCATCGGGAGGCCGGGGCCTCGTTTTGCGAGGTCAATGGCCTGGAGGCCGTGGCGCATTATGGCGATTGGCTGGCGGAATATAAGGCGCTGCGCGAGGCGGCGGCGGTGTTGGATTTGAGCTTTCGCGGACGGCTCTGCCTCGTGGGAGCGGACGCGCAAAAGTTCCTCAATGGCCAGGTCACCAATAATGTGAAGGGCCTGAAAGTGGGCGGCGGCTGCTATGCCGCGCTGGTGTCCGCCAAGGGCAAAATGGAGAGCGACTTGAACATTTACCGGCTGGAAAATGAGATGCTGCTCGATTTGGAACCGGGATTCTCGACGCGCGTGACGCAACGGCTGGAAAAGTTTATCATCGCCGAAGATGCGCAAGTAGTGGACGTGGCGGCGGATTTCGGGCTTTTGAGCGTGCAGGGTCCAAACGCGGCGACGGTGCTTGCCGCCTCGCTGCCGGGACTGACGCTGCCACAAGAGGCGATGGCTGTCTCCAAAATGGCGTCGCCTGACTTGTCGGAAATATACGTGACCCATCAAGCAAGGACAGGGGGAGCAGGTTTTGATCTTTTTGTTCCTGCCGTAGCGCTGGCCCAAATGGCGGCGCGATTGCTGGCACACGGCGGGCGCTGGTGCGGATGGCAGGCGCTGGATACGGCGCGCGTGGAAGCGGGAATTCCCCGATTTGGCGCGGACATGGAGGAGAGTAATCTCGCGCCGGAAGCGCTCGGCGCGCGCGCCATCAGTTATTCCAAGGGATGCTACATCGGGCAGGAAGTCATTGCCCGTATTCGCACTTACGGGCAGGTGGCCAAGGCGTTGCGTGGATTGCGCTTCGGTGAGGCTGCAAAGGAATTGCCGGTTAAGGGCGCAAGGATATTTTCCGGGGAAAAGGAAGTAGGCTACATCACGAGCGCCGCGCATTCGCCGCGAATGGGACGGGTGATGGCCCTGGGTTATGTCCGGCGAGAAGCTAACCAAGCAGGGACAGCGTTGCTGGTGGAAACGCCTGGCGGCAAAGCCGCGGCGGAAATTGTTGAGTTATAGATTCTCACAAGAGGGAACGGAGGAGGAATTAAAAAGGCTGAAATTTGGGCAGAGCGGCAGCTCAGCCCCACCACCTATTGGGTAGGGGGGTGGTGGCGCAACGCCCAAATTTAAAATATATTGGACTATGATTTCTTATTGATTTGAAGCCTCGGCGTGCTTGGAAATCTCTTCATCCGTATGCACGGCATTTCCCGCGGCATCGATAATCCTGAGCGTGACAAAGACCACCGGAACTCTTTTTCCCGGCTCCATTGCATTGGCAGGCGCGCTGAAAACGAGAGTTTGACCGTCCAGGAGTTCAGAAGAACCGAAATTCTGAAACCAAGACTGAGCCTCTGTTTTGACTCGGGCAAATCCATTAGCAAGAATAGCAAATCCGTCCTTTTCAACTGAGGCAGTGAGGTCTAATTCCGTGCTTCCAGAACTCACATGCACTTGCCTTCCACTCAGGGTTGTTACCTTAGTCGCGGACAAAATATCGCCGTAGGTGTGTTGCTCTATCGCGGAGATGATCGCCGCAAGTTGAGCGTTCTGGAGGACGCCACCTACCGCTACATCGAACATGTCGCCAGTGTTGCCAAGGGCGACTGTTCCTTGCTCTGGGGGGACGGAAGCAGAATTGCTGGCGCTGTTCGTCTCAACTCCAAGTCCGACGCTGTCGGTGAATCGCTGGACGTTTGTGTCGTAATCGCGCTGGGCATTATCTACAAGCCTCTTGTATGTATCATAGCTTGGGTGGTTTGTTCCCAATTCGTTCTTAGCCTGGGCCAGTCTGTTTTTGAGGGAGTCCAGGCGGACGGCATACTCGTATAACTGCGAATTGTTAGAGGGTTTGGCTTGATAATCATCCAAGCCGACACTGCGGATTTCATTGAGTGATAATTCTGTGAACTTGGCTTCAATCGTCATCTGGGGGGGCGTTTGGTTCAGAGTCTCGATCGCCTTCTGAATGATCTCCAAATCCTGTTCTGTGGCACGCACATACAACAACCCGGTGCGGTCGTTAAAGAAAACGGTCTTGCCAGGGTCCGTCAGAATGACGCCGCACGCCGTAAAATATTGTCGAACCAACTGGTGGAGGGCAACGGTATCGAGTGGTCTGGTGACAAGATTAGAGCTACCCTGTCCGCCTGTAGCCCCGCCGCCGCCTTGACCGCCGATCGATCCAGTGGAGATGGGAGGGTTAAGGCTGATGGCAAAGACACCCTGCAAGCCCTGGATAAACGTCTTCGGGTCCACTCTGAAAACCTTCGAGTAAAGAGGAATCTGGTCATCTGGTTTTGGGGAGAAGACCACGGCATAATCCTCCACCGTGTAGCGAATGGGTTGATCCGACACCTTGGTGATCGCATCCAAAACATCGGCAAAACGGAGGTTCGACATGGGAGGCGAAATTGTGATGGTGATCTGGCTCATATCCACCGTTTGCCGGCCGCCAAACCCTCCGGCCCCGGCGGCGGTGGCTTCCGTAATGTCCGTGGGCGCGATGCCTCGGATTCCGCTGGTTTCTTTGTACGGATTAACCATGAAGTTGATGCCCTCGCCATCAGGGTCCCGGTTGGTGGATTCCCTGCGCAATTGGTTGAGGACCTCGGTCAGAGGGACCGCGTTATACCTGACTTCATTGAGCCGCATGCGATCGAGCTTGGAAAGAATAGCCTGACGGCCC
>JBKQWF010000167.1:0-3365 GCA_052139695.1 Limisphaerales bacterium | reverse complement strand
TTGACATGAGCCGCGCTTGCACTGAGTTCATCCACTTTTTTCTGCCACTCTGATGCCGCCCGAAGATGGTTAAGAAGTCCACTGCACTCGACCAGCAAAGATTCATAATGCAGCTTGCGGCGAGCTTCATCCGCGTCTTTACGAATTGCGGCCACTTTGATCACGATGGAAGCCCATGCTGCATGGTTTTGGAGCACTGACAATTTGCCCAGAAGTTGGTCCAGTTTTTCGGCGGCGACCGTGTCAGCGGCTTTGGGCCTAGCTGCCTCTTTTTGCAAAACGTCGCGGAGCAAAGTTACTGGCTGGTTGCTGGGCGCAAATTGCAAACCGATCAAACGGGAATGGGTTTGACTGATTTCCTTTTCAATCTCGCGCCAGCCCTGATCGAATTTCTGCAAGGTTTCCTCCGCTTTCGTTTCCGCTCCAATCAAAGCGTGGTATTGGTCGCTGTCAGTTACAACTGGTACAGGCGATGGCGGCGCAATTGAACTCAAAATCTTGTCGATTTGTAGGGTGAGGCGATTTCGCTCCCCTGTAGGCCAACCATCAGGCACAAAACGATCCACAGCTTCCTTGAGTTCATGCGCCCTGCCATTGATCGTCGTCACCTTTCGATTCAATTGCCGAACTCGCTGCTGAAGTTCGACGAACCGTTCTTTGAGGCGATTTTCGGCGGCTTGCACCTGGCTTTCTAATGCGGCCTTTTGATCGTAGAGGAATCGCACGGCTTCGAGTCCGTCATTGTTAGGATTGGAAAAAGTGGCCGTTACTCGCCGCGCCAGGGATTTCGGCTGTTCCTTGGCAGTGACCTCTTCGCTCCCTATTGATCGCAAGCGTGAATTGACTTCTTGCAATCTCTCGAATACCCGACCGAAATATGCCGCCGCCCGATCACACTCCGCACGGTTGCCTCGGCGGGCGTTGCACAATGTCGTCTGAATGACCTGTAAACATTTCGGCCCACTCATAAGGCATCTACTGTTTACAATAAGTGGTTCTGATGCACATTATCGTTAGTCTGGTACTCATGTTTTAGAATGGTTACGTCGGAAGCATTGGTTGGCAAGTATCAAAAGGCGCTTGTATGAGTGTCGGGCATTGTGTGGAAGACCAGTTTAACAGGAGTTGGAAATTTCTGGAACGCTGCCGCAATGCAGGAGCAAAGGCCGACTAGCTGCACAGGTGTTGGAGCGTAACAGGAGGTTTAGGTGTCCTCGTAGGATGGTGGTGATTGATCTTTCAGGTTGACCGGACAGCGGCGGTGGGCGGTTTAACACTCCCCCGCCAGCGTTCGTTGAAGGCCGATTCTTCCGCCCCGCTGCGAACGCTCGGTGTTCTGTTCGCCACTTCAACGATTACTGGCGGCGTTTGCCGCCCGGCATCGCCGCTTTTCCATGCGGTCGTCAATTCCGTCATCGGTCCATTTGGATTATTTGGGCGTTGGTTTCGGTGGCACGCAATAATTGGTCAAGTTCATTCTCGGGGTGTGGACTGATGAAAAAAATGCGGCCCGCGCCATTTTGCATGTCCGCGCTTTGCGCCCCTTGGATGTACAAACAAAAACCGCCCGGAATCGTGTAGCCGCGCTCGTCGGTGCTGCGGGCGAGATGGATGGGCGCATCGGCCACGGCCAGTTCGTGAAATGTGGCCTGATTCACCGCCATCGTCTTTTCGGTGGATACGATTTGATCGGCCAGTCTGCGAGAATAATGCGTTTTGATGGCCCAATATGCCGCGCCGGTTGCCACAATGGCCACAGCCAGACCAAACACCAGTCCGCCCGCCAGCGCCATTTTCCAGATGCGCTCCGGCCAGACGCGCCCGGCTTCCTGGTTGGCTTCCTTGATTTTCTCCAAGGTGGGCAACACTTCTTTCGCCAGTTCTTCGGTGCGCTGGACGAAGGGCATGATGACTTCGGCCCGGATGCCGGCGTTGATGGATGTACGAATGCTTTCGACAATGGATTCAGTGTCAACCTTGCTGGCCATGTCCTGTGTGAGCTTCTCCAGACGTTGGGCGGCGGCTTCCGCTTTCTCTTGGGTTTCCAAACAAAGCGTGCTGGTGTCTTCCGCTGCATTTCCCATTTCGACGCTTCGCTTTTCGACGATCTGAGCTAGGAGGCCGATTTCTTCCCGCACTTTTTTCAACGACACCAGCGTGCTCTGGTTCGTTTCGCTCACGGCCTGCGGGATGCGCTTGGCATAGTTGGCGTACACGTCCAGCAGCAAAAACAATTGGGCGAAAAACTCGGTCGCATCGCCGTTGGCGAAACGGTCATAGACGCGGCGGGCGAATTCGCGTTTGTCCGCCGGATAGGCGGCCAGCATTTCCTCAAAAAGCGGCGGGCTGTCGGTCACAAGTCACCTCTTATTGCGCGAAATTGACTTTGGCCCCGCGCCGCGCTCGCGGCGCTTCGCCCAAGGCGGGCGCGGCTTTCGGTTTGATCTTCTCGGCTTCCGCCGTGGGAAGAAGCCGCCCGGCGATGCGGTCGTACTGATTAAACATTTGACCCGTCCAATCCTGCAACATGCCTCGCGCCATGATGTCCAACCCCAATTCGTCGCTGCCAATGGCTTCGTTGAACGGAATGCCGCGCTCGTGCTTGGTTTCGAGAAAGGCCAGATTCATCTTTACGATCTCAGACAAGAGCGGCAGCGTGATGATGGTCGCCCCCAATGCCTTCAGTTCGTCATCCAGTGGGCTGCCGTCAAACATTTTCGTTCGCGCGGCTCGCGCCGGGTTTTTGACAACGAGGTATTCGACCTGGCTGCCGCAGAACTGACAAAGCTCATCCAGATTGGTCATCACGTCCACGTCATCCAACGGGAACATGGTCACGGTGATGCCGATGTTTAGCTGTTTGGCCAGATTGAAAAACCGTGTGGTTTGCAGAGCGGTCCGCAATACGCCATCCAGATGGGCGCGGGCGTCCACGATGGTGACGGGCTTGGCTGTCACTTTTTTCAAAACGGAAACCAGTTCGTCCTGGTCGTCGGCCCGGCCCGCCATCGGCACAAGTTGCACTTCGCCGGGAAAGAGCCGCGACAGCGTTCGATTGTCGGCGTCCAGATCGAAGCCCTGCCATTCGATGCCGCGCTCGCTTAACCAGCAAGCCCGCGTGGCGATTTCAAGACTCTTGCCGACGTTTCCTTTGGCCTGCATCGGAAAGAGCAGGCGATGTTTTACATTTTTCATAATGGTATGTTGAAGCGGATTTTGCGCTTCGGTTTCTCCGCATTAACAGGAGCGGGTGGCGGCGCTGATTGCGCCCGCACCGGCTCAATGGACGGCGGCATGGGTTTACTTTGTCGGAAAAACCGATGCACGTTGCTGGTCGTGGCGCTCACGCCCCGCTCTCTGAGCCA
>JBKQWF010000166.1:0-14194 GCA_052139695.1 Limisphaerales bacterium | reverse complement strand
CCTCCAAAACGCCAACTGGCCCAGAACCTCCTCTCCTGGCTCAACCAGATGCCGGAAGTCCAGGCCATCCCGAACCAAATTGAACCCAATTGAGGTAAATTGAGCCGCTGTGCCCCCCCCGGGGGGGCCGTGCCCTGCCGCGATGCCTTCGCTCTCTCTTTTCGACTGGAAGAATCTTGTCGTGCGCCCTTTGCTCCTTGGCCCCGCGGAAAATTCTTTACGAATGGGCGGCGGGCTTTACCTTTGTCCGCTTACGAAGCGGCGACTTTGCTATGGCCAAACAGATTGTTGAGATGTCAGTTGAGACGGCGACGATGGAGTTGCCGGACACGAAAACGATAAAGTTGAAGTGGCCGGAGGGTTACGACGTGGATTTTAAGACCGGCCAGTTCATCACGCTCTATTTTGCGGACGCGCCAGGTTATAAGCGTGCTTATTCGTTGTCGTCGTCCGCTTTGGACCGCGGTTTTTATGAGGTGACCGTTAAGCGGGACGGCAAGATGGGAACCCGAATTGTAGATTGGGTCAAAGTGGGAGACAAACTGTCGGTCATTCCGCCGACCGGGCGGTTTCTGCCCGTGTTAGAGGCGGAGAAACATCTGGTCTGTATCGCGGGCGGGTCGGGGGTAACGCCGTTCCGCGCCTTTGCGCGGGAAGCCACGCAACGCAAGCTTTCCACCAAGATCACGGTGCTCTATAGTGTGCGCACGGCTTTTGACATTATTTTTCACACCGAGTTTCGGCGCCTGGAGCAGGAGAACCCGCGCTTTAGATTCCTGGTCACTTGCACCCGCCTGGCGCAGGATGACCCGTGGACGGAACGGCGCGGGCGGATCGACGCGGAGTGGGTGCGCCAACAAGTGACGGATCTCTCGCAAACTGTGTTTTATGCCTGCGGCCCGAACGCGCTGGTGGAGGCGGCGGAAAAGCTGGTGGTGGAAGAATTGCACGTCCCGAAGGAACAGATCAAAACCGAGAAATGGGGGTAAGACCGCTTATGCTTAAGAAGACTCCTCTTCATTCAACGCACCAAAAACTGGGAGCGCACCTCGTGGAATTCGGCGGCTGGGAAATGCCGCTTTATTACAGCAGTATCATCGAGGAACATCAGGCGGTCCGCTCCGCCGCCGGCATTTTTGACATTTCGCACATGGGCGAAATCACCGTGCGCGGGGAAGGCGCCGCGGGCTTTCTCAACTTCGTCCTGACCAACGATACAGGCAAATTGCAGCCGGGCCTTGGGCAATACACCTTGATGTGCAACCGGAACGGCGGAGTGATTGACGATCTTTATCTCTACCAAACCGGCGCGGCGGAGTACTTGATGGTGGTCAACGCCTCGCGCATTCAAGAGGATTTCGCGTGGTTGGAGGGACGCCTGGCGGAGTTCGCCGGCCAGGCGACGATCGAACTGAAAAACCGCTCCAAGGAGTTCGCCGCGGTGGCGGTGCAGGGGCCGGTATCGTCCCAGTTTATTGACGGTTGCTTTCCGGCCTCCGCGCAAATGGCGTCCGCCTTGCACAAAAACGAAATGACGGGTCTGACCCTGGCCGGCAAAACCGTGCTGGTTTCGCGCACCGGCTACACCGGCGAAGATGGGTTCGAGGTGGTGGCGGCGGCGGAACAGATCGAAGCCATTTGGAACAGAATCCTGGAAGCGGGCGCGCCGTTTGGCTTGAAACCCGCCGGCTTGGGGGCCCGCGACACTTTGCGAACGGAAGCGTGCTACCCTCTTTACGGACACGAGTTGGATGAAGAAACCACCCCCTTGGAGGCGGGATTGGGCTATTTTGTGGCCCTCGGCAAAGGCGAGTTCATCGGGCGTGCCGTCCTGGCAGAACAAAAGGCCAAGGGCGCGCCCAAAAAACTGGTGGCCTTTAAGATGACCGGACGTTGCGCTCCGCCTCGTCCGCAATATCCTATTTGGAGCGCGTCGGGCGGAGCCGCGCCGATTGGCCGGGTGACGAGCGGCACTCAGAGCCCTTCCTTTGGGATTGGGATTGGGATGGGTTTCGTGGCGCCGGAGTTTTCCCCGGCCAACACATCCATCGGCATAGAAATCCGCGGCCAACAGGTCCCGGCCACGATCACGCCGCGGCCCATCTATCGGCCGGCCCGCGCCGATCAAGCCGCTTAGACCGCGGAAAAAGATTTCCAAGCGGCCCAATCCGGGTAGGCTATTATCGAATGAGTATGAGCGAAAATGTACCGGTTGATCTAAAATACGCCAAATCGCACGAATGGGTCCGCCTGGAAGGCGAGACCGCGGTTATTGGCATCAGCGATCACGCCCAGCGTGAATTGACGGATGTCGTCTTTGTCGAACTGCCCGCCGTTGGGCGCAAGGTCAAGGCGGGCGAGGCCTGCGCGGTGGTCGAATCGGTCAAAACCGCCAGCGACATTTATGCGCCCGTCGGCGGCGAAGTCGTTGCTGTCAACGAAGAATTGGCCCAGCACCCGGATTTGGTTAACCGCGACCCTTACCAGGCGGGCTGGTTCTTCAAACTGAAAGTGGCGCCGCCGGTGGCGACGGACCATTTATTGAGCGCGGAGAGCTATACCCGGCAAATTGCTCCATAAAATGGATGTAAATTATAAGATCATCGGCGGCGACGGCCTGGAGTACGGCCCCGTCAGTTTGGGGGAAATCAAGGAGTGGATCCGCGACGGCCGGGTGGCATGGATGAGCCGCGTTTGGCGAAGCGATCTGGCCTCATGGTCGCAGGCGGACCGCTACAGCGAATTACGGCCCGATTTGGCCCGCTTGCAGCAGGCGGCCACGGCGCGGATCGTGCGGCCTTGCGGTTTTTGGGCGAGGCTGGCGGCCCACATCCTTGATCAGTTGATCTGGGGGATGATTTTCTTTGTCATTTGGACACCCATCGCCCAGGCGCGCCATTGGACGATGCCTGTTTGGCCGCCGGAATTGACCGATGCCACGTTCCAGAAATTTCTCCAGGATTTAAGTCTCTGGATAGATCGCGCGGCGCCCGTGCTCTATCCGGTTTATTTGATTTACGATGTTTTTCTGACCGGCCGCTTCGGGGCCACGATTGGCAAAATGGCGGTGGGCGCGCGGGTCACCTTGCGCGACGGCTCGCCCATTGGCTACAATCGGGCCTTGTTGCGCTGGCTCGCCTCCCGTTTGAGCGACCTCACTTTTTGCGCGGGCTATCTTCTGATCGCGGTGCGCGCGGACAAGCGGGGGTTGCATGATCTTCTGGCCGGGACCAAAGTGGTTTATCGATGATGACCTGGACTCCCAATCGGCGCATGGGCTGGATCGCCCTGACCGTTTTTGTGCTCGACCAGGCGGCGAAATTGGTGGTGCTTCGTTTTTTGGGGCCGACACAAGAGAGGGTGATCATCGACGGTTTTTTTAAATTCGTCCACTGGACCAATACGGGCGCGGCCTGGAGCCTGTTCCGCGACCGCAATGGTCTTCTGGCCGTTGTTTCCGTCGGGGCGTTGCTCGGTCTTTTCTTCTCGCGCGGCCATTTTCATATTCAGACATTGGCCGGCCAGGTCTCGCTTGGGCTGATTTTTGGGGGCATCACGGGAAATTTATTTGACAGATTGCACTATCACCAGGTCATCGATTTCATCCGCTTTTATCTCTATCGCCGCAGCGGGGAGGAGATCGGTTTCCCGGCCTTTAACATCGCCGATAGCGCGATCTGTGTCGGGGTGGGATTGCTCATCCTGATTTCCTGGAAACAGGAGTCGCAAGGACCGAGCGGTGAAAAACTGGAAGCCTGAGGGCGGCGCCCGAGCTTCGCCGCTGTTGAGCACCAACCTTGAAATTAGAATCGACCAATCGCTGCCCCAGGAGCGGCTAGACCAATTCTTGCGCCGCCGCCTGCCCGAAGTTTCCCGCGGCACTTTGCAACGCCTCCTGGCCGATGGCAACATCCGGGTCGATGGCAGGAGCGTCAAGCCGAGCCATCATCCGCGCGCCGGCGAAAACGTCACCATTCAATGGCCGGAAGCCGTTCCGGCCGAGGCGCAACCAGAGGATATTCCTCTTGACATTATTTACGAAGACGAGGATCTGGTGGTGCTCAACAAGTCCACCGGACTTGTGGTCCATCCCGCGGCCGGACATCAGGAGCACACCTTGGTCAATGCCTTGCTTCATCATTGCGCCGGGCGTCTGAGCGGAGTCGGCGGGGTGGCCCGGCCGGGCGTGGTGCATCGCTTGGATAAAGATACGACCGGCTGTCTCATCGTGGCGAAAAATGATTTCGTGCATCATCACCTGAGCGCGCAGTTTGCCGGGCGGGAAGTGGAAAAGGCTTATCAGGCCATTGCCTGCGGCCGGATGAGGGACGAGGCCGGTTTGATCAACGGCGCCATTGTCCGCCATCCAACGCAGCGGAAGCGAATGACCGTGGCCGCCGCGGGCGGGCGGGAGGCGCGCAGCAGTTACCGGGTTTTGGAGCGCTGGCCCCATGCCACTTGGGTGGAAGTGATGCTCCACACGGGACGAACGCATCAGGTGCGGGTCCACCTTTGGCATCTGGGGTTCCCGGTGGCGGGAGACCTTGTTTATGGACGGCGGGCCAACGCGCGTCTTAAAGAGCTGGCAGGGTATGCCGCGCCTCGCCAACTGCTCCACGCGCGGCGGTTGGGATTGGTTCACCCGCGCACAAAGAAGCGGATGGCTTTCGAGGCGCCTCTGCCCGCGGATTTCACGCGCGCTCTGGAGTTTTTTCGGTCAGGCCAAAAAGCCTGAGAAGCGGCCCTTTGGGCATCTCAATTTCCGTCGCAAATTTGAAAATTGAATGGCAGCGACGGCGGTCGTCCCTGGCTTCCATCATGGCGTCAGCAGTTGTTGAATTTCCTCCCAGGTTAGTGTCTCCGCGAATTGTTCCTCGCTCTCCAGCAGCGACTGGGTCAGCGAGCGTTTCCGATTTTGCAGGGCGAGGATTTTTTCCTCAACCGTGCCGCGGGTGATTAATTTGTAGCTGGTGACCACCTTGGCCTGGCCGATGCGATGCGCCCGGTCCGTCGCTTGCGTTTCTACCGCGGGGTTCCACCAAGGATCGAAATGGATGACTGTGTCCGCGCCCGTCAGATTCAACCCCACCCCGCCCGCCTTGAGGCTGATGAGAAACACGGGAATGCCCGCGTCTTCCTGGAATTTTCCCACGACCCCGCCGCGGTCTTTTGTCGAGCCGTCGAGGTAACAGAATGAAATGCCGCCGCTCTCCAGGGCCTCGCGTAAGAGCGCCAGCATGGATGTGAATTGGCTAAAAACCAGGACGCGATGACCGCCGTCGAGAATCTCTTCCAGCAATTCGGAAAACATCTCCACCTTGCCGGACGGGGCAGCGGGGCCTTCGGTTTTTAGCAACCGCGGATCGCAGCAAATCTGGCGCAAACGCAAAAGGGTGGTCAGCACAACCATGCGGCCGCGGGCCAATCCCTGGGTTTTCACTGTGTCAAGAATTTGGCGGCGGCCCGCGTCCAGCATCTGTTGGTAAAGGCCGCGCTGCTCTTCGGTCAATTCGCAATAGCTGACCTGCTCGATTTTCTCCGGCAGATCAGCCGCCACGTCCCGCTTGCGCCGCCGCAGGATGAACGGCCGCAGCCGCCGCGCCAGGCGGGCTTGCGCCGCCGCGTTGCGGTCGCGGACAATCGGCGCCTCGTAGCGCTCGCGAAAATCCGCCGCCGCACCCAGGTATCCCGGCATAAGGAAATCGAAGAGCGACCAGAGGTCGAGCACGGAATTTTCCATGGGCGTGCCTGTCAAAATTATTCTATGCGCCGCGCGCAGGCCCTTGACCGCCTGCGCGTTCCGCGTCTGGCGGTTTTTGATGTGCTGCGCTTCATCCAGGACAATCGTGTCGAATTCCAATCCCTGGTAATGGGCCGCGTCGCGGCGCAGCAAGGTGTAGCTTGTGATGATCAGGTCGCGCCGCGCCCGTTCTGGAAAGAGCGCATGCCGTTCCGCGCCGTGCAAGGCGAGCACACGCAAGGAAGGCGTGAATTTTTTTGCTTCCGCCTCCCAGTTAAAGACCAGCGAAGCGGGGCAGATGACCAGGGATGGCCCTGCCGGCGCCGCTCCGCGCCGTTCTTTGATCCAGCGCAGGAAGGCCAGCACTTGCACGGTTTTGCCCAGGCCCATTTCGTCCGCCAGGATTCCGCCAAAGTCGTTTGCGCGCAAAAAGTGCAGCCAGGCGACGCCTTCCTTTTGGTAAGGGCGCAAGACCGCGGCCAAATCTCCCAGGGACGGCGGATCGAGTTTGATCTCGCCCCTTTGCCGGGCGGCGCGCTCGTTCCAATCCTCGGGCGCTTCCGCCTTCCAGCCTCCGGCCTCGCGCAACGTTGCCTCCAGAAAACCCGCTTGCGTATTGTCCAATCGAAAGACCCCGTCGTGCTGTCGCGGGGCGCAATCCACCAGCACTTCCTGCAACTCCTCGACCGCGCCAGTGTCAAGCAAAGCAAATTTGCCGTTTCGCAAGCGTGTATGGCTCTGGCCGGAAAGAATCAGCCGCTGAATCTCCGCCGCGGCCAGCCTTTCGCCGCCCGAGGCTTCGTAAGCAACGTTCAAGTCAAACCATTGTTCGCCGGAAGGCAGGATTTGAAAGCGCGGCTCCACCCGTTCCATTTTTTCCGTGCTGCGCTCCAACCTCTCTTCCAACGTCACCTCCCATTCCTTTTCCAAACGCGGAAAATCTCGCGCGAAGAAATTCAGCACCTGGTTCTGTCCATTCATCCGATACCATCCCGCCGTGTCAGGCCCAACAAAACCTGCCCGGTTCAACCGCCCCGACGCCGCCGGCCAGGCGGATGGCCCGCACTCCAATCTCGCGCTCAACACCGCCAGGCCACCCTCCAGGCGCAGCTTGGTTTTCCCCGTGTCCGGCCCAAAAATAACCCCCCGCTCCGTCCCACCCGCGGAAACAGATGCGGCTTTTTCCGGCGCGACCGCCGGCCTCGTTCCGCCCTGTAAAAAATGGAGGCCGACGGCGACCGAATGGGCGCAAATCAACCCCCGCTGCCGCGAATCCCCGCAGGGACAAAGATTGTCCGCATCCGACGCACTCCGAATCAGCAGACCCGCCCGATAAACCGACTGGCCTTCCTGGACCGTTCCGCGCAACGACGGTTCCTCCCACTCGGAATTCAGGACCCGCTCCCCGGCGAGCAAAGCGCGCGCCTGTTTGACCGCCATCCAGCCGGCCAACTTGGACAACAACGCTTCGGACAACTGCACTTCACTCATATCGGGCCGTTATTTGGCGGTGAGGGTTTGCAACAAAGCGGTCATGTCGAAGCCTGAATTGCCCGAGGAGGAACCGCCGCGCAAAGCGAGGATGAGACCCAGCCCGTTCAGGTCCGCTTCGGATCTCACATTGTGAAAAATCTGCTTCTTGATATCAAAATCGATGACTTGCTCGTGACCGGTTGCCAGATTTTTGAGGCGGAATTTCCCCAGGCTCAGTTCGAGCGTATCAATGCCATTGAATTTGAACCCCTTTGCCGCAGAACCATGCGTCACCGCTTCGTTTTCTTTTTCCTTTTTCTTCAACACCTCGAAGTTGTTTTGCCCATTTTTATTCATGACAAAAGTCAGCCCAGCCAAATCCAGATCCACTCGCGGCAGATGGAAGCTCCCCTCCCGCAGGGCCGCGGGATCATATTCGATCCGCAATTCCGGCAAATCCAGGCACAGCCCGCCGCCGAAATCCGGCGTATTGTAAAGCTGCAAGCCCAGAATCGTCAGCGTCCGCGAGCGCATCCCAATATGCACCGCCTTCACCCGTGCTTCCATTCCCGTGGCGGCGTGCAGGCGGCGAACGAAAAGTTCCCGCAAAAGGGAGTCGCGCAGGAGAATAGCCGCGACGACCAATCCCACCGCCACGACGATGAAGCCGAGCAGAATGCGCAACGACCACCGAACAAGACGACGCATACCGAATGCTACAGGGCAATGTCTTCCGGCCGGACTTCCAGGCACTCGTCCTGGTCTTCCCAGATGACCGCCGGGTAAAGTTCCAAAAACCGCGGCACAATTTTACTTCCGGCAATCGACAGCAGCTTCTCCGCCTGGTCAGCCGCGTCATCGCACGCTTGCTCGTAATCGGCCGAGCTTTTTCGCATCCGATCTTCCCAATGCGCCACGGCATGCACGGGCAGGTATTGGTCCGCCCAGCTTTTCACCTCCGCCTGGAGGTCGGCGGGCAAGTCCTCAAAGGAAACCAGCGTCTCCGAGCAATGCTGGCACACCAACCCGCTCTGCACGATGTCGCGGCTGAAAAGAGGCAAGACCGGCGCCCGGCAGCATGGCGCCGGAGGGAAATTCGCCGGGACCGCTGCCAGCCTCATCAGCCAGATTTGCCGTCGATGTCCCACTTCGGCCGCCAGCCGGTAAGCGCCGACCAGCGGATGGGAGAAACGCCATGCCCGGCCTTCCAACTGCCCCAGTGTTTGCGCCAGCCAGCGCGCCAGCATCGTATCGTCAAAGCCCTCGAAGACCGAACTGTATTCGGTCCATAAACGATCGGGTGAAGCATCAGCCATCAATTAACTTTAGGTCCAAAGTTTAATGTTTAAAGTTCAAAGTTGCATCGATTATAACATCCTGGTGCCGATGCCGCCAAATCCTCTCGCCCTGCCTCTGGCCCAACTTTCCGGCGTCGGCGCCGAGCGCGCCGCGCAATTGCAACGCCTGGAGTTGCGTTCCATCGGCGATCTCTTGCTGCATCGTCCCCGGCGCTATGAAGATCGCCGGCATTTCCAGGCCTTTGCCCAACTGCGATTGGGCGAGCCTGCCCTGGTTCGTGGCGTGGTCGCCGCCGCCGGCACGCACCGCTTGCGCGGGGGCCGGTCTCTCTTTGAATTGATTCTGGACGATGGCACGGCCCGTTTGCACTGCCGCTGGTGGAACCTTCCGTTCATGAAGAACTACTTCAAAACCGGCGACGAAGTCCTGGTCTATGGCAAACCCGGTTCCCTCCGTCCGCGCACCATGGACCATCCGGAAACCGAAGTCATCCAAGCCCTCGAAACTTCGATCCACCTCAACCGCATCGCTCCCATTTACCCGTTGACCGAGGGGCTTCCCCAGCGCTGGCTCCGCTCTTTCATCTGGCGCACACTGGAACAGTTCGAATCCGCCATCGCGGAACCGCGCCCGGCGTGGCAGCTTTCGGGCCGCCTCTTCCCATTTAAAGGAAACTCTCTCCCGCTGACTTCGCGCGCCCAGGCTGTCCGTATGTTGCATTTTCCGGAAGAACGGGATGACGAGGAAATTGCCCGGCAACGCCTTGCTCTGGACGAATTCATTGAACTCCAGCACGCCATCCAAACCCGCCGCCGCAATCTCGAAGCCAACGCCCGCGCTCTTCCTTGTTCAGGCAACAACCACCTGCTCAAACCCTTTCTGGCCGCGCTCGAATTCCACTTGACTGCCGCCCAGACCCACGTCCTTGGGGAAATCCGCCGTGACATGGCGGGGCCGCGCCCCATGCGCCGCCTTTTGCAGGGTGACGTGGGCTCCGGCAAGACCATGGTCGCGGCCTGCTCCGCCTTGATGGCGCTGGAGAGCGGTCGCAACGCCGTCCTGATGGCCCCAACGGAAATCCTGGCCGATCAGCATTGGCGGACCTTTCGGCACTGGTTCGAGCCCTTGGGCATTGCCGTGGAATTGCGCACCGGCTCGGTAAAAACGGGCCTGCCCGCCGGCCAGGAACCGCTGCCGTTCGCATCAGTCCCGCCGCAGCCCTTGCAGCTTCACGTCGGCACTCACGCCTTATTGGAGGACGGTTTCGCGCCGGAAAAGCTCGGCTTGGTGATCATTGACGAACAACATAAATTCGGCGTCGCCCAGCGGGAGCGGTTGGTTCGCAAGGGCGCTTATCCGCATCTTCTTGTCATGACCGCCACTCCCATTCCGCGCACCCTCGGCCTCACCTTGTATGGCGACCTGGACATTTCCGTCATCACGGCGTCGCCGGAAGGACGCGGCAAGATTAAGACCTTCGTCCGCTCCCGCGAGAGCCTGCCGAAGGTCTGGGAATTCCTGCGCCAGCAATTGGAAAAAGGCCGTCAGGCCTACGTGGTTTATTCCCGTTTGGAGGCGGAAGATTCGCCCGCCGGGCTGAAAGCCGTCAGCAAAGAATTTCATCAGCTCGAGAAGCAGTTTGCACCCTGGAAGTCTGGCCTGTTGCATGGGCGCATGGCAGGCGTTGAGAAAGAGGAGGTCATGGCGGCGTTTCGCGCCAACCGGCTCCAGGTTCTTCTCGCCACCTCGGTGGTCGAGGTCGGTTTGGACGTGCCGAACGCCACCGTTATGGTGATCGAAAACGCGGAGCAATTTGGCCTGGCTCAGCTCCATCAATTGCGCGGCCGGATCGGCCGGGGCGCGGCTGATTCCTTCTGCATTCTCATTTCCGCGGGCAAAACGGACGAGGCTGCTCACCGCCTCAAAATCCTGGAGCAAACGGCCGACGGTTTCCGCATTGCCGAGGCCGATCTGGAACTCCGCGGCCCCGGCGATTTCCTCGGCCGCGAGCAAAGCGGCGCCCCGCCGCTGCGCTTCGGCGATTTGGCCCATGATGGTCGTCTCATCGATCTGGCCCGCGCCCTGGTCCTGGAAAAACTGAACGATTAGTTTAACGGTAGGGACGCATCGGGCCGGCGGCATTGGAACAAGCTGGGGCGGGTGTCGTTTGGATAGAGCTTGCGGCCCAGGCCGTTATTGTCCGTGCAGAGCCAGAAATAATTTTTATCCACGGCCAGCCCTTCCATCACTCCGACAACGAGGGGGACGACTTTATGATAGGCAACTTCCGGGTCGTTTTCCATGTCGGCGAAATTGTATTCCGCCAGCGCCTGGTGGGTGGCGGGATCGATCTTTAAAATGACGTGGTCCTCGCGCATCAACGCGTAGAGTGCGCCGTCGAACCAGCAAAGGTCCGAGTAATGAGGCTCGTACCAGATGCTATGGCTGGCGCGGACGACAAAACTGTCCGTGACCTTGAGAGTGTTGAGATCGACCACAATGAGGCGGCCTTTCTTGCGTTCATTGGCGACATAGAGGGTTGAGCCGTGGATGGCGATGCCTTCCCACGCGGCGTTGCGGTCGCTGGAAAAGTATTTTTCCACCGGAGACCAGTCGATGTTGAGGCGGTCCACAGTCTTCGTTTGGGGGTCCCAGCGCAGAATCCAGCGATTGCCCTCCTCACACAGGTAGATGCGCCCCCGGTCGTCTTCCGTCACCCCTTCGCAGTCGTAGTGGCCGACTTTTTCCCTGGCAAAGGGCGCCAATTGCGCTTCCGTGAAACAGTCCGGGATGCGCTCCAAATCGACCCAATTGCCGCCAGGGTCGAAGCGGATGCGATAGACGCCGATTTGCTGATCGCTCTCTGTCAACAAGCCGCCCGGTTTTTCCAAAAACAATCCCGAGGCATCAAAGCGCTGTCCTCCCGGGAGGTTCATTTGCCAGACATGCTCTGCCTTGAGGGTGAAGTAATTAAAACCCGGGGCGTTCATTTTGCCTGGCCGCGTAAAACAACCAGTGAGCACGCTGCAAAGCACAGCGGCCACCAGCAAAGTCCAGCATCGTTTCATTTCGGTTAGTCTATTGAAGGTGTTGGTTTGTGTCGTGTGACGCTGCGTTTGTTTCGTAGAGTCTTATTTCGTTTTGCAAGGTGGCGGCGAGAGTGTCCTTTTTCTGCCCGACCGCCAGGGCCAAGGCGCGGCGGGCTGTGGCCATGGCCAGGGCATAATTCTGCTGACCGGCGTAGGCCACGGCCAGGGTGTGCAGGATGACCGGATTGGCGCCGCCGCTCAATTGGCTGGCTTTTGTGGCCAGAGCGATGGCTTTCGCAAGGTCGCGAAGGGAGGAGTCGGGGGTCGTGGCGAGCAGCCAGGCGAGGTTATTATTGACCACGAGGTCGGCGGGATTGAGGGCCAGGGCTTTTTGCCAGGAGTCAATGGCCTCCCTGCTATTCCCTTGCTTGAAATTGGCCAGGCCGAGGGCGGCCCAAGCATCGGCCGAGCGGGGGTTGATTTTTGCCGCCTGTCGATAACAGACGAAGGCGGCGGACAAATCTTGTTGTTGCAGCAGGAGGTCGCCGAGATTGGACCATCTGGCGAAAGGGTCGGGGCTGAGGGTGGTAGTCTTTTCGAAGCAAGACATGGCACCGGCCAAGTCCCCTTTGAGGAGGAGCGTTTGGCCGAGGGCATTTTGGGCTTGGGTGTCCTGGGGGCGGAGTTGGACGACCTGGCGGAAGTGGGCGAGGGCGTCGTCCAGTTTGCCATGGTCGAGAAGAAGGCGGCCGAGTTCGTAGTGGGCGTCGGCGTAATCGGGCTGGAGTTGGAGCACTTTTTGGTATTGGGCCATGGCGGCCTCGTCCGCGCCTTGTCTGGCCAAGGCATTGCCGAGGTTGTTGAGGGCTGGGACATTTTCAGGGGAGATTACCAGGACGGCGCGGTATTGAGCGATGGCTTCATCGAGGCGCCCGAGCCGGGAAAGTGCATTGGCGAGGTTGTAGGGGGCATCGGTCAGGCGGGGACGGAGGGCGATCGCCTTTTGGAATTGGATGACGGCGGGATCGAGTTTGCCCAGCTTGGCTAAGGCAGTGCCGAGGTTATAGTGTGCGGCGTAGTTGCCGGAGGTGCAGGCCAGCGCGTGCGTCCACAGTGATTCGCTATCTTTCCAATATGAAGTTTGGATGTGGGCGCAGACCATGAGCGCGCCCACCAGCGCTGTCATTAGGGCGCCCAGGATGAACTGCCGATGTTTCCAGGCGGCGCTCCAATCGGTCACGGCCCAAGTGGTCGCCAGGGCCAGACCAATTTCAGGCAGGTAGGTGTAGCGATCGGCATGGGAGTAGTAGGAAATCTGAACAATGCCGATGGCAGGAACCAACATGCCCAGAAACCAGAGCCAGCCCACCACCAGGGCGGGGTGGCTTTTTCGGCACGCGATGACCAAGGCTGAGATAACAACCAGGAGAACAACAGCCAGACAGACTTTTTCCAGGGGCTGACCGTGGGGCAGGTTGGGGTAGGAGACGGCCAATCCCGCCGGAAAAACCATTTGCCGCAAATAGATCATATAAGACACCAAAGCATTTCCCACGCGTTCCAGGATGGATAGGCGGTCCATGTCGGGGAGTTTCTCCGGAGTACAGGCCGTCGTCACGCAGGAGGCAACGGAAAGCAAGAACAAGGGAATCTTCTCCTTCACCAACCCGTAAAAAGACCCGTTCGGGCGCGGTGAATCCGCCTCCTTGCCGTTGGCTTCCGCCAGCTTCATTCGCCCCAGCGGCCACCAATCGAGCAAGAGGAGCACAAAGGGCAGCGTCACGATCATGTTTTTGGACAGAAGCCCCAGCCCGTACAACACCACGACCGACACGTACCGCCCTCGCGAGGGCAGACGAACGTAACGCCCGTACGCCCGGAGCGTCAGCATGAAGAACATCCCGCTGAGCACGTCCTTGCGCTCCGCGATCCAGGCGACGGACTCCACCCGCAAAGGATGAATGGCAAACAGCATGGCGACAAAAGCGCTCCGCCACAAAGCGCCTGTCATCCCGCGCAAGACGAGAAATAAAAGCAACGTCGAGACGGTATGCAGGGCCAGATTGGTCAGGTGATGGCCGCCGGCCCACAGGCCAAAAATCTGGCAGTCGGCCATGTGCGACAGCCAGGTCAGGGGATGCCAGTAATCGCTCTGGGTATAGCTCAAAGCCCAGAGCACCCCTTTCCAAGTCAGACCGGCTTTCACCGCCGTATTGTCAAACACGTAAATGCCATCATCGTAATTGATGAATTGGAAACGCAGGGTTTGGGCAAAGACGGCCAGAATGGCCAGGACGAGGGAAACGCAGATGAGCACGACCTGCCAGGCAGGCGGGTTGTTCGCATTGGGGGCCGCAGGCAAATGGGTGGCTTTCACCGCAGGGTCAACTTCATCTAATTCAAGACAGATCAACAAATGGACAGGTCCCAATATTGCATACTGGTGAAGTGCGGCCAGCACAAGTATATAGAAGCGCATATAAGATTCTTGGTCGCCTCGGCGAGGCGACCCTACCTTTTCCAGGCCCGCCGTCTCTTGCACCCGAAAAGGGAGAGCGCGGGCATCGCGGCGGGGCGCGGCGGCCCCCCCCGGGGGGGGTAAGAGCGGCTCAATTTGGTTCAATTTAGCTCAATTAGGTTCGGGTTTCGGTTG
>JBKQWF010000165.1:0-7256 GCA_052139695.1 Limisphaerales bacterium | reverse complement strand
GGTCCTGCCGGCTCGGGTAAACAAATCATGCCAGCAGCTTGGCAGTCGCCCGCCGATTTGTCCAGCTAATAGGTGCAAATAGCTTATTACAAGCTACTTACGCACTAAATCGCCGAAGCCTTGGCCGCTACCGAGCAGACTTTCGGCACGCTTGGCGGGAAAATGCGAAAGAGACCACTTTGTTTAACAAACTACAAACGAGGCATTTACACAAAATAGCCCAGGAACAGGCGGTAATAACATACAATGAGTATATTAAAAAACCCAGGTTCAGGGGGTTATAAATACTGCCTGATTCGTGGGGCCGCCCGGCATAATGGCATCGACAGATGGGGTATGGCTAAGGCAGGGCCACGGCTTCTATAAGGGCGGCCATGACGGACAGACCGCCAACACGATGGTCTGCATCGAAGCAAGCCAGCGTTGCGTCGTCATCCTGTCAAACGACGTTCGTGCCGAAGCCAGCTTCGCCGATCTGGTCAAGTTCATCCTCGGCGACACCGGCGTGCCATACGATTGGGAATATGGCGATCATGCTGGCAAGTCTTGATCTCCGTCCGGCGGTTCTTCATTGGGCGTATAGCTTCCGCGCGCAATTCCTAAAGGCAAGAATCTTGGCGGGGCGAGGACTGTCAAGGTGGAGCGCAGGAACGAGCAATACCTTTGCAACCGCACCACTCCGGGCGGGTTAATTCCAACAGCGCCCGGGGCCGCCGTCCTCGGATTCCGTTACGCTCAATCCTGCGGAAAGCGGTCGCTCACGTCGGCAAGGGCCAGGGCCGCAAGCAACAGAAATAGCGAACGAGTTCTGAAACTTTATACAGTCATTCCGTGTTAAATCCAGTAGCGCTATGGCGAACTCTTAGCACTATGGGAAACTGGACATTGAGCGGAAGATTTTGGCTGAAGATATCGGCACTGCTCTTCGTTCTTACGACCCTGAAGGCCAGCCGCAGGCTTGCCCAGCAACCTTTGGGCGATCTTCACATATCACAATCGTCGGGCCGTGTGCTAACGAGCCTAAGTATCGCAGGCAGTGACCCGGTGCCCGTGGTTTTTGACACAGGCACAAGTGGAAACATCTTAGATCGAAAACTCGCCGCGAAGCTTGGTTTTCCTAACTTAGGCCCTTCCACTGCCATCGACGGAAGTCTTGGAAAACCCGTTGCTGGATTCTTGACGGAGGTAAAAGGCGCGAGCCTTGGCAACCTCGCAATCGACGCCGGCCAGGGCAATGCGATTGATTACGACCTCCCGAATGAAAAAGGAATTTTTGGGCCGAACAGTTTTCGTGGAAAATTGGTCCAAATGGACCTCGGTAACGGATCGATTTTGGTGAAGCCCAAAACGGCGGCCACGCTTCCGCCAGGGGCGGGGATAACCAGCCTGCGCCAGAACGTAAGCCCACCCCGCCATGTCTTCCTTTCGATTGTTATAATCATGAAGCAGGAAAATGGTTCCTCGTTCTTGAATCGCCTTAGAAGTCTGCCTGCGTTCGCGCCAAGACCAACTCTATCGGCTGGGCTTTCGTTCGACCATTGCCCATAGCACGCTGGCTGACGCCAATAGCGCGCGCGACTGGCGCATCTACCACGACTTGGCGCAAGGACTCATCGCCCGCGCCCGCCGTCTCTACGCCAGCGAGTCCTTCGGCCTGGAGTTGGAGCAAACCGTCTATGCGCTGGACTCGACCACGATTGACCTTTGCCTGAGCTTGTTTCCCTGGGCGCGTTTTCGTTCCACCAAGGCGGCGGTCAAACTGCACACGCTCTTGGATTTGCGCGGCCCGATCCCGACGATGATCTCGATTTCCGAGGGAAAACGGGCCGACGTGACCGTCCTGGACGAGTTGATGCTCGAACCGGGAGCGTTCTATGTCATGGATCGCGGCTACGTGGATTTTGATCGGCTCTATCGTTTCGTTTTGGCGGGTGCGTTTTATGTCACGCGCGCCAAAACCAACCTGCAGTTCAGCCGTTTGGAATCGCGCCCGGTGGAGCCGGGCACCGGCGTGCGCAGCGACCAAGTGGTCTGGTTGCGCTTGCGCAAAAGCATGGAGCACTACCCGGATCGCCTCCGCCGCATCAGTTATAGAGACCCGGAGAGTGGTAAGGCCCTTGTCTTCTTGACCAATAACTTCGACTTGCCGGCACTTACTATCGCGAAACTCTACAAGTGTCGCTGGCGGGTAGAGTTGTTCTTCAAGTGGGTGAAGCAGAACCTGCGGATCAAACACTTTTTCGGCACCAGCGACAACGCGGTCAAAACTCAAGTCTGGATTGCCATCTGCGTTTACGTGCTGGTGGCAATCGTGCGCAAGGAACTTAGACTTGACTTGAGTTTGTCCCAAATTTTGCAGATTTTGAGCGTGAACGTGTTTGAGCAAGTGCCTCTGGCTGAACTGGTTGCGAAAACCGCATCTCAAAATGAAACAGCCCATTCTCATAACCAATTGGTTCTCAACCTCTTATGACCGGATGACAGTGGACGGATACCGATTTGAACTTGTGGGGCCTGTTTGTCGTCCCGGTCGGGCTGTGCATTTGCTGTGGCCTCGCCCTTTTGGTCTGGTTGCGGGACTAGTTGCGCGCCGGCACGTTCGGTTTAACACCGAGCACTGCATTGATTTTCCTCAACCGGGCCAACAGCCCATCCCGATGGGCTTTCAACTTCTCTCTGGGCCATTTAGAATAAGGAGAACGGCGACCGGGACGGGGGCGGTCTCCAGGGTCGTATGGCAGGCCTATCGTCCCGGGGAGGATTTCCATTTCTGTTTGTTGATAATTCAGCGCGCCGAATTGGTAACCAAGTGCGTCCGACACAATCCCTTCACACATAAGTTGTTCTGCAGCAGCGGTTTGAAAAAACATAGTGCGCGTCATCCGCGGCCGAGTTTCTTGGATCCATCTATCTACCTCTGTTAGAATCTTCCGATCCAGCCAGGCGCTGACCAAAATCTGGTCCGATGCTCCTGGAATATCACTCATTTTCGCAATTTTTTGAGGCGCAAAAGCTTCGGCTCTGGGCTTCACCTGGTCTTCCAGAAATTCGCGCATCGGCTCGACGCCGGATCTCCACAGCTTGCCGGCCAAAGCCCTGAGAACAAAATCTGTTCGGTTTGCATCTGGATACAGCTCCAACCACTGTTGGATGCCTGCGGCCAAAACCTTGAAGATTTGGGCCGAAAAGCGAGCTTTGTTCTTTGCACGATTTCCCATCGCTGTAGTTAACACCGTCCTGACCGTTTGGTCAAAACGCTTCTCAAATCGCTGAAAAAAATCCCATTGACAAGTTGCGCTCGATAGTTGAAAGTGAAAGTGGCCTTTATTTTGGGCCACTGAACAGTGCATGAAACGCAAAATGCAAATAAAAGCGCCGCCGCCGAGGCGGATACGCCGCACGGAATCCTGCCAGCGGCGCGAATTTGTGGGGTGAACTTGATTCAGACCAGTGCCAGCGGACCGGCGGAAGTGGAATCTTCCATTCCGCCGGCTCCAAACGGCATGACCACGGCACCGACTGCCAGCCAACCCGGCGCGGCCTCGGATGCAACTTGCGCGGCCGCGCGGCCGTCGCGCAATTCCTCCGGCAAGCATAAGAAGGCGAAAAAGTCCGTCACGACTGGTGATGTTTTACGTTATTACGTCCAACACAACTGTCCGGACCGTGACCGCAGAGAGCGTCAAGACACAGCCTTGCAGGCGGAAGTGGTTAATGTAGGCATGCTTCGCCCCTTCTTTGAGGATATTCTCCCCGAGGACATTACACCTGCCGATTGCGACGATTACCACGACAAACGAATAAAGGAGGTCAAAGAGGGCTGCGAAGGTCACCGCACTGTTGACATAGAATTAACGACTTTGCGCAATGCACTTTGGTGGGCGTGCCGCCGCAGACTCATCAAAAAGGTGCCTATGCATAAACAGTGGCCCAAGTATACACGGAAGAAGGACGTGCAGCATTGCAAGAAGTTCAAGGCGGACGACGCCGATGAGGTCCACGAAATCGGCGGATATTTGTTCGTCCATGGCAAATCGATGGTTCTGGCGTTTCTGTGGATTTTTGAAAACCTCACGGGCGTGCGGACGATCGAAGCATTGGGCCTGCGCACCGACGCTGAGCCGCATACCCCGGGCTGGCTTAAGAAGGATGGTAAAGAACTGTACGTGCGCCGCGCGAAAAATCAGGAGGATGTTAATCCGTTCGTCGACATCCATGAGGGACTCCAGGAATGGCTGGAGGCGCATCGAATTTGGAAAGCGAAATATTATCCCGACAGCCCTTGGTTTTTCCCCAGCCCGTACGACCCTTCACAGCCACTGAGCAAAGGAGCTTTGAGTAAGGCTCTTCGGAGGCTGCGGAAGATACTTAAGCGTAAGATCACCCCCCACGGGGCGCGGGCGTTCTACGTGATGGTCCGGCGCAGTCATGGCGTTCAGGACGTCCAGATTGCTTTCCACATGGGCCACGAAAGCAAGGGAAAAACGATGGCGGAAGTTTACGGCGCGGTGCCTCCATCCTGGCTGCGCGGCGATGGTCCTCGGCTGTCCTGGCTTCCGAAGGGACCGCGAGCGTGGGAGGCAGAAAATGGTGGTGCGAAGCCTGCGTCGTCCCTCCGTCACGGACGCCTGGAGCGGGAATCAGGAGCGCCAAGCAACATCATACCCCTATTCCAATCGATGTGAAAACCGCAGTCATCATAAAATTCCGACGATTGTACTTGACGACTTCAGCCGGGTTTGCGAAAATGGCGCCGCACTTAAAAGCAGCACAAAGCACGACGGTCGGACTTATACGTTTTCCATCCATCCTCGGCGCTTTTGCCGGGCTTCTGATATCCAGAAGACAATTGAAACAATTGAAAATCAACATGTTACAAAAATAAACAATACACCGCGGCAGGGTAACTGAATGGGGTTCAGAAGGTCGTGAGTTCAAATCTCACCGCCCCGACCATCTTCAAACTGGAAATGACATCTAAATGGACCGGAAAAGGAGCTAAATATTGTATCATATTTCTGTGAACAGGGTCATGTCCGACCAAGGCCTCGAACTCCGAGCCTTCGGTGAGATCAACGGATGATTTCAAGGTGGTGTGACCAGACCCCATCCACGCAAATGCAACTACACCATTTGGCATCAGACCTGGTTCGCCACGGGCGCGAAGCGTGCGGACCAGGCTCGCCTTTGCCTTAGCCCTCGCAAAAACACCCGCAGTCCTAATGTGTGCCTTAGGTTTACCAGTTCGCTGGCGAACTTCCGTGGTGGGATCGAAGTTCATCTGCCTTGTCTCGAAGACACAAGTTGGCTGTCATTTGGCGATCCTACGGACCAGCGTGACGCCTTGCCTCCCGCGCCACAATGGCTCATCATGCCTTCCGATCAACCGGAAAGACCTGAGTTTTGACAACCCTTCGAAATACAATCGTGATGGGGACCATCGCCCTCCTTTCGACGTGCCTGTGCGCAAATGCAGACCGTAACGTCCATCAGACGGCAGTTGCCAATGGCGTCATTATCACCGTCAATTTTGGGAACACGCCCTTCCTTCTCACATCAGGAGAGGCCCTGCCTCCGGGCGGGTTTCACGCCGATGGAGTGCCAAAATGAGGGAGCCATGACGCCCTTTTATTCCTATTTGGTACGCCTTGCGTTTGGGCTTTGCCTCCTCATTGGGTTCCTCCCAGCCAACTCTTCGGCCCAGGTGTCTGCCTGGCAACCCGTCGGCATTTCCGGCGGTGGCGGCATGTTCACGCCGGCGATTTCACCGGCAGACCCGAATCTGATGATGTTGAACTGCGACATGAGCGCCGCCTACATCTCGGGAGACGGCGGTCGCAACTGGCGCATGATCGGCCACGCGCAACTACGCAGCGATACCGCCTGCCGCCCGGCCTTTCACCCGACTGATTCGAAAATCATCTACGCCTCCTCTGGCGGACGACTCAAGATGAGCCGTGATCAAGGCAAAACTTTTGCGCCCATTGGCAATCTCAGGGATTCGCTGGGAGGGGAAATCGCGATCAATTCGTCGGATGCAAAGATCATGTTGGCCGGCTCGCGTACGGACGCTGCTGGCTTTCGCGCAATGCGGGAGAAACTTGGCAAGCCTGCCAAGGGCCGGCGGGCCAGGTCATAGCCTTTCACTTTGACCGCACTCGGCAGGGCCAAACGATGTTCGTCGCCACGGAAGAAGGCATCTGGCGATCCGACGACGGCGGCCAAACTTGGTCGGAAAAGAACCAGGGCCTGCCGTGGAAGGAAATTCAAGGATTTGCTGGTGGCTCGGCCGCGGCGGAGAATCTAATCATGCTTTACTGCTCCATTCGCAGCAAGGACGAGGACGGCGTGTTCCAGGGCGGTCTCTACCGCTCGCGGGACCGGGGCGAAACCTGGGAATCGGCGATGGGCCAAGGCCTCAATACCGAGACGAAGAAGGCCGACGAGTGGGCTTTCGGTTCCATTTCACAATACAATCAATTGCTCACGACCGACACCAAACCGCTCGCCGTCTATGCCTTCAACACCAGCACCGGCTTCAACCCGCCACACAGTGACACGGTGTATCGCAGCGATGACGGCGGTGAAACCTGGCGCGCGACATACTTCCAGGATCCACGTTTCAAAAAGTGCAACGTCGCGCCAGACTGGGAAACCGCCTCGTGCGGGCAATGTTTCAAGGGCGGCGAGACGCCGTTTGGCGTGGCTATTTGCAATACCGACCCCAACCGGGTGATCCTCGTGCGCAACGAGCCCCACATCACCCATGACGGAGGCGCGACCTGGTTCGGCGGGCACACTTATCCGGCGCCCGGCCAGAAGCCAGGTCCGGGCTCCGCCTGGGTTTGCAATGGCCTGGTCGTCACCACCACCTGGCATTTCTACAATGATCCGTTCGAACCGGGCCGCCAGTACATCTGCTACACCGACATTGGAATGGCCCGCTCTACAGACGCCGGGCAGTCGTGGATTTGGTGGGATCCGAAGTCGTGGTCCCCGTGGCGGAATACCTGTTACGAGATGGCATTTGATCCCGATGTGCCCGGGAAGATTTGGGGCGCATTTTCCGACGTCCATGACATTCCCAACGACAACATCATCGCTCATGCCGCGCGCGGCATGACAAAGGTTATGCCGCTTCCGATCCTATGCCGCGTCGGCAGCTTAGAACCCTCAAGTTCCTTCGAAAGCGGCACGATCCGATGATTGCCGACGCGGCATAATTCGGGTGATCTCACTTCCCCGGCAGATGTTGC
>JBKQWF010000164.1:0-12344 GCA_052139695.1 Limisphaerales bacterium | reverse complement strand
TTCCTTATGCCATCAGACCTTGCGAGTCCATAAAATCGCTACGTTCAACCGCCGTATGCGGAAAACCGCACGTACGGTGGTGTGGGAGGGGTGGCGGGCGCAATCCCGTCACCTCGACCCGATCCGTTACGCGAGTTGCAATAGTCTGTTTGCAATTTGCGGAAGCTGGGGATATGATTGTAGCGGTGTAGTTGCTCGGAATCGTTGTTTTTATATGAATTGGCTAACCTTCGCATTGATGACTGTTGTTTCGTGGGGCCTTTATGGAATCTTCCTCCATAGCGGCCAAGTAGCCATGGCCGACAAGGCCAATGGACTCTATAAGGCCTTCTTGTTTGTGGGCCTGGCTTATTTTTTGACCGCCGTCCTGGCGCCGCTGGCCGTGCTGGCCACCCGCAAGGCTGCCTGGACTTTTCCGCCCGCCGGAATGGGTTGGTCGCTCGTGGCCGGAATTGTTGGAGCCATCGGGGCATTTTGCGTGCTGCTGGCGTTTAGCTCCGGGGGAACCCCGGGCGTGGTGATGTCGATTGTTTTTGCCGGCGCCCCCATCGTCAACGCGGTCGTCGCCATTATGCTGAACCCTCCCCAAGGCGGCTGGGGTGCCATTCGCTGGCCGTTTTATTTGGGCATTCTCATGGCCGCGGTCGGCGGCGGATTGGTGACGTTTTTCAAGCCTGCTCCGGCCCGCCCCCATGCCGCGGCTCCCGCGGCGAAGAGAGCTTTGGTCAGTTCGGCGCAGAACTAATGTCTTTCCCGACGCGCGCGACGATTTCCACCGGGCAGCTTGCGCAATTGCGCCGATTAATGGCAGCCCTTCTGCCGGGCAATGCGTTTTATCGCAAGAAATTCGCCGGCATTGATCCTTGCGTCGCCAGCCTGGAGGATTTTTCCGTCCGCTTCCCTTTCACGACGAAACAGGAATTGGTCGAAGACCAGCGGGCTGCGCCACCCTTCGGGACAAACCTCACCTTCCCCGCCAAACTTTACACGCGCTTCCACCAGACCAGCGGGACGACCAGCGCGCCTTTGCGCTGGCTGGACCATCCCGAAAGCTGGGCGGCGATGGTGGAGAATTGGAAGGAGATTTTTCTCGCGGCGGGAATTGGAGCGGAGGACCGGGTTTATTTCGCCTTTTCTTTTGGACCATTTATCGGCTTCTGGCTGGCATTCGCCGCCGCCGAACAATTGGGTTGCCTGTGCCTGCCCGGCGGCAGCTTGAGCAGCGCGGGCCGTCTGCATGGAATTCTGGAGAACGGCGCCACCGTCTTATGCTGCACGCCCAGTTATGCGGTCCACCTGGCCGAGGTCGCGGCGCGGGAAGGGATCGATCTCAACGGCTGCGCGGTGCGCGCGCTCATTGTGGCTGGTGAACCGGGTGGAAGCATTCCCGCTACCCGCCGGCGGATCAGCGAACTTTGGCCGAAGGCGGCCGTCTTCGACCATCATGGCATGACGGAAACCGGTCCGGTGTCGCACCAATGCCCGGCGGAACCGGGAACGCTGCATATTCTGGAGCGCGCTTTTCTGGCGGAGGTCATCGACGCCCAGGGGAAGCCGGCGCGGGAAGGCGAGGTGGGTGAATTAGTTTTGACAACTTTGGAACGGATCGGCTCTCCGGTCTTGCGCTACCGGACGGGCGACCTCGTCCGCGCCAAGCCCCTGGCGCAGGCCTGCGTTTGCGGACGGCAATCCTTGGCGCTGGCGGGCGGAATCCTCGGTCGAACCGATGAAATGATCATCGTCCGCGGGGTGAATATATTCCCCACGGCGGTTGAGGACGTCTTGCGCGGTTTCCCGGAAGTGGCGGAATACCGTGTCGATGTGGATGGGTCCCGCAGTTTGACGGAGATAAAACTCAACCTCGAACCGCAAGCCGATTGCGCCGAGCCCGCCGAACTCGGAGCGCGGGTGCAGGAAACCTTGCAACGGGTTTTCAATTTGCGCGTGCCCGTCACGCTGGCCCCAGCCGGAAGCCTGCCCCGTTTCGAGATGAAGGCGAAACGCTGGAGATTGAATGTTGCGAGTTGAAGCCACAGATGAACACAGATTAGCACAGATCGGGTAGAGTGCGGCAGAAGCGTGTTCTGGAAGAAATCTGTGTCCATCTGTGCAAATCTGTGGCTCCCCTGAAGTTCCTGTTTGCATTCGCCGGGAGGTCTCGGTAGCGTCAGGAACACTATGAGATTCGGCATCAACACATTTCTCTTTACATCACCTTTCACCACCCGCAGCACCAAGCTGTTTGGCAAATTCAAAAAATGGGGTTTCGACACGGTCGAGCTCGCGATTGAAGAGCCGGCCCACATCGATCCGAAGAAGGTCAAGGCCGAGCTCGATAAGGCCGGGATAGCGTGCGGCTCGGCCTGCGCCTGCCTCGGCCCGGACCGCGACCTTCGCGGAGACGCCAAACAGCAGAAAAACGCGATGAAATACATGACGGCTGTTCTGGATCAAATGGTCGTGCTTGATTGCCCCACGCTGATGGGCCCCGTCTATTCATCCGTCGGCCGCGCGGATGCGGTGCCCGACCGCGAACGCAAGCAGCAATGGCGCACGGTCGTGAAGAACTTGAAGGCGCTCTGCCAGTACGCTGATGACCGGGGCCGAAAAATCACCATGGAACCGTTGAACCGTTTTGAGACGGACTTCATCAACACTTGCGACCAGGCCCTGGAGATGATTGCGGATGTCAACAGCCCGGCGTTACTGGTTCAACTGGATACCTTCCACATGAACATCGAGGAAAAGAACCAGGCGGCGGCCATTCGCAAAGCCGGCAAGAAGCTCGGCCATTTCCACGCTTGCGGCAGCGACCGTGGAACCCCCGGCAACGACCATATCGATTGGAAAGGCATCGCGGCGGCCTTGCGGGAAGTCGGCTACAACAAAGACGTTGTGATTGAGTCCTTCACCAAGGACGTCAAAGTCATCGCGCGCGCGGCGGCGATCTGGCGGCAGATGGAACCGACGCGCGACGAAATCGCGGTCAAAGGGTTGCGTTTCCTGCGCGGCACCCTTTCCACCCCGGCGGCTTAAGATAAAGAATCCGATTATGAAGAGAATTCTACTGACATTTTGCGGTTTGTGGCTGGCCGCGGCGGGTAACAGCTTGCGGGCCGAAGAGGGGTTCGTCACCATGTTCAATGGCCAGGATCTGACTGGATGGGCAGGCAGCCCTGACTTATGGTCTGTGCATGACGGCGCTATTACAGGCAACTCGACGCCGGATCATCCGGCCAAGGAAAACACGTTCCTGATTTGGACTAATGGCTTGCCGGCGGACTTTGAGATGCGTTGTTCCTTTAAAATTGGGCCGGACAATTCAAAGGGTTTTGCCCCCAATTCAGGAGTCCAATTCCGCAGCGCGATCGTCAAGCCTTCCTATTGGGTTATGTCCGGTTATCAGGCGGACATGGAGGCTGGCCGGCAGTACACAGGCGGCCTTTACGAGGAAAAAGCCCGCGGAATATTGGCTTCCCGTGGCGACCAAGTCGTTGTCCGCCCGGATGGCAAGATTGAAAAAACCGGCTCGCTGGGAGACCGAGCCGCGCTGGAAAATGAAATCCATCACGGCGATTGGAATGATTATGATATCATTGCCAAAGGGAACCACATCCAGTTGTTCATCAATGGCAAAGCCATGGTCGATCTCACGGACGAGCAAAAGGACAAAGCCGCCGCCTCAGGTTTTATTGGTCTGCAACTCCACGCCGGTGTGACCATGACCGTGCAATTTAAAGACTTGCGCATCAAGGAAGACAAAGCGCCCAAGAAAATCGTCTTCATCGCCGGGACGCCGAGTCACGGGAAGGGCGAACATGAATACCGCGCCGGTTGTTTGCTCCTGGAAAAGTGCCTGCATACTGTCCCGGGTATCGAGACGACGGTCTATTCTAATGGCTGGCCGCAGGATCCTGGCGCTCTTTACGGCGCGAGCGCGATCGTGCTCTCGATGGATGGCAGCTCGCAGCACGCCATGCTCGCCGGCGACCATATCAGCCAGATGGCCGGCTTCATGGAAAGAGGCGTGGGTTTGGGCGCCATTCACTGGGCGGTGGAAGTGACCAAAGAAAAGGGAGAAAACGAATATCTCAATTGGCTGGGTGGCGCGTTTGAGATTAATTGGTCAGTCAACCCAACGTGGACGGCTGATTTTGCCACGCTGCCGGACCATCCTATTACGCGCGGCGTCAAACCATTTCAAATTCGTGATGAATGGTACTATCACATGCGTTTCCCTGAGGGAATGAAGGGAGTCACACCCATCCTGGCCGCCGTGGCGCCTGCCAGCACGGTGGACCATCCCGACGGCCCTTATGCCAGCAACCCAGCGGTGCGGGAGGCGGTCAAGAACGGCGAGCCGCAAGTCCTGGCCTGGGCCTTCGAACGGCCCTTCGGCGGGCGCGGTTTTGGTTTCACCGGCGCGCATTATCACAAGAACTGGGCCAACGACAGTTTTCGCAAAACCGCCCTCAATGGCCTGCTTTGGATCGCTGGGGCGGACGTCCCGGACAACGGCGTCGAATGCTCCGTCTCCAGCGAGGAATTGAGCGCCAACCAGGACCAGAAGAAATAAACGAGCCGCTCAGACGAATCGTTACGCCCGAGGGTGCGCCTCGTTGTAGGCGCGCTTGAGGCGTTCGGTCGTAATGTGGGTATAGACCTGGGTTGTGACAAGGTGGGCGTGCCCCAGCAGCTCCTGCACGCTACGCAGATCCGCTCCAGCCTCCAACAGGTGCGTAGCGAAGCTGTGCCTTAATTTGTGCGGCGTCAGATTTGGGTCCAGCCCCGCGGAGCGAAGATATTTCTTCAAGCGCAATTGCACCGTTCGCGGGCTTAAGGGCGCAGGTTTCTTGGCGTTCGCGACAAAGACCGGCATCGCCGTTGCCGGGCGATAGCCGGTCTGTTTCCAGTAAGTCTCGACGCCATCCAGCGCCGGCTGTCCGATGGGAGTCAGGCGCTCCTTCTTGCCTTTGCCGCGCACGCGGACCAATTGTTGCGGCCAATCGATGTCTTCCGCCCGGAGCTGGCAGAGTTCACTGATGCGCAAGCCGCAGGAGTAGATGACTTCCAAAATGGCGGCATCGCGAAAATAGATGTCGGCATCGGCCTTCTCGTCGTTGGCGGCGCGTTTCAATTCTTCGGAAGGGGCGCGGGCCAGGTCTTCAAATTGTTTGACGGTCAAAAAAATCGGCACGCGTTTTTCCAGTTTTGGAAGCAAGAGATGGCGGATGGGCGAAGTCTCCAAAACTCCTTCGCGAATCAGGAATTTGTAGAGCGAGCGCAAGGCGGCAAAGCGAAGCTGAATGGCCGCGCGGCTGATTTGGTTGCGCCCCAGAAAGCGTAGGTAATTGCGGAAGTCATCGCGCCGTAAAACCACCCAATCGACAGGCCCAAGTTGCTGGCTTTCGCGCCAGTGTCCGAACTCGCGCAAGGCCTGCCGGTAATTGCGCTCCGTGTAAGGGGACGCTCCCTTGGCCGCCAAGTGTCGCAGAAACCTGGCCGCCGACGCGTCAGGGCTTTCGCCTTCCGGCTCTTCGCGCCGCGGCATTCCTGCTAATCTCCGGCGCCGGGTTTATGCTGGTCAGTGTCGCCGACAGTTTCCATCAATTGAATGAGCGGCAGGAACATGGCGATGACGATGCTGCCCACCACCACCGCCAGGAAGACGATCATGATCGGTTCGAGCAACGACGTCATAGCGGCGACGGCGTTATCCACCTCTTCATCGTAATTGTCGGCAATCTTCATCAACATTTCCGGCAGCGCGCCGGTCTGTTCGCCGACATCGACCATGCTGATGACCATGGGCGGAAAGACCCCGGAGGCCTCCAAAGGCGCCGTAATGGTTTCGCCTTCCTTGACGCTTTCATGCACCGCGCCGACCGCGCTTCCAATGATGACGTTGCCGGAGGTCTCTTTAACAATAGTCAACGCTTGCAGAATGGGCACGCCGCTGCTCACCAGGGTGCCTAGGGTGCGGGTGAACCGCGAAATGGAAACTTTGATGACCACCGGCCCGAAAACCGGCACCTTCAATTTAAACTTGTCCCAGAGCTTGCGCCCTAGCTTGGTGCGGATAAAAATGTTAAAAACAATGACGAAGCCAAGAAGGAAGAACAACGTCCGGACGAAGTGGTTCTTGACGACTTCGCTGATGTCCAGGACGAAGACGGTGAAAGGAGGCAATTCCTGCCCCTGTCCGAGAGAGCCTTGAAAGATTTCCTTGAATTTCGGAATGACCACGACGAGCAACACGCCCATGATGGCGGTGGCGACGACGAGGACGGCGCAGGGATAGAACATGGCGGCGACCACTTTGCCTTTGATCTTCTGGGCCTTTTCCATGAACTCGGACAACCGTTTCAGGACGACTTCGAGCACGCCGCCGATTTCACCCGCTTTGACCATGTTGACGAAGAGGCGGTTGAAAACTTTGGGATGCTGGGCCAGCGCTTCGGAAAAGGTGCTGCCGCCTTCAATGGCCGTGGCCAATTCCCCAAGGATGCCTTTGAGGTTGGCGTTTCTTTCCTGCTTTTGCAAAACCTTCAATCCGCGCAACAACGGCAAGCCGGCTTGCACCAGCGTGGCCAATTGCCGGGTAAAGGTCGTCAAAACCTTTGACTTGACGCGCCCGCTGAGGCCAGGGATTTTGATATTTAAATTGACATTCATCCCCCCGCCCTTTTTCCCGGCTTTGCCTGCGGCTTTCTTGGCGCCTCCCGGAGCGGGGATCCCCTTGTCTTCGACCACCTTGGTGGGGAAGAAGTGCATCTCCTTGATGCGCCCGATGGCTTCGTTCTGGCTGGCGGCTTCGATGGCGCCCTTGGTTTCCTTGCCCCTCGAGTCCATGGCGACATAGTTGAATTTTGGCATAAGACTCAGGTGTATTTGACGACTTCTTCAATGGTTGTATCACCATCGAAAATTCCGCGCAAGCCGTCTTCGCGCAAGGTGGTCATGCCCAGCTCGACCGCCTTTTGCCGCACCACCACGGTGGGCGCCTTATCATTGATCAAAGTGCGGATCGGCTCGGAGGCGACTAACAGTTCGAAGATCCCGCGACGGCCCTTGTAACCGGTGTCGTTGCAATTGGAGCAGCCCCGCCCATAGTAAAACACTTTGTCACCGACGTCATGCGGGGAAAGATTCAGGAGCGACAACTGGCTTTCGGTGGGTTCAAAGGGCGTCCGGCATCCCTTGCAAACCGTGCGCACCAATCGTTGCGCCAGCACAGCCATCAAGGTCGAAGAGACCAGAAATGGTTCCACGCCCATGTCGATCAAACGGGTGACGGCGCCGGGAGCGTCATTGGTGTGCAAGGTGCTCAAGACCAGATGCCCGGTCAGCGATGCCTGAATCGCAATTTGCGAAGTCTCCAAATCGCGCATTTCCCCCAGCATGATGATGTCCGGGTCCTGGCGCAAAAAGGCCCGCAACGCCTTGCCGAAGGTCATGCCCACGGCGTCGTTCACCGGCACCTGCATGATGCCCTCGATGTCATATTCGACAGGATCCTCGACCGTCAGAAGCTTGGACTCGATACTATTGACGGCACGCAGACACGAATACAGGGTCGTCGTCTTGCCGCAGCCTGTGGGACCCGTGACCACAAAGATGCCGTTGGGTTGTTCGATGGCCGCGGTCACATAATCCAGAACCGCCTTGGGAAAGCCGAGGGTCTTAATATCCAGATTGACCGCCGAACGATCCAACACGCGCAACACCACGGACTCGCCGAACTGCGTCGGCAGGGTGGAGACACGCAAATCGATGGTGCGCCCGGCTATCTGGATGGCGATGCGCCCGTCTTGCGGCAGGCGTCGCTCGGAAATGTCCAAATTGGACATGACTTTCAACCGGGAGATGACCGGCAGAGCCAAGTGCTTGGGCGGCGGCGACATTTCGTAGAGCGCGCCGTCCACACGATAGCGGATTTTGAATTCATCCTCGAAAGGTTCAAAATGGATGTCACTTGCCCGGTCCTGCACCGCTTGGAAAAGAACCAGGTTGACGAAGCGGACGATGGGAGCTTCGTTTGCCAGGTTTTCCAGGTCAGCCGCCCCGCCCGTGGCCGCCGCTTCCGCCGCGTCGCGGGCAATTTGATTATCCTGGCCCAATTCCTTAAGAAGCTCCGCGACATTGGACTGGGCATCCCCATAAAAACGACCGACCGCCTGTTCAATCGCCAACGGGTCCGCGACGACCAGGATAATTTCTTTATTGATGACGTAGCACAGCTCATCAACGGTTGTGGGATTGAGAGGCTCGGCCAGCGCCACTTCCACCGCTGAACCCTTGAAACCGACCGGCAAGCACTTATACATCCGCGCGGTCTCGCCCGGAATAGCTGAGAGCACGTCTGGAGTCAAATCCCGGTCATCCAGGTTCACGACCTCAACGCCGAGATGATTGGCGATAATCTGAAGCTGCTGCTCCATGTCGAGGAACCCAAAGTCCTGGAGAATCTCCGAGATGGGCTTGCCGCTGCGGTCGTGCTCTTCTTTGACCTCTTCAAGTTGGAGGTCGTCCAGCAGATGCTGAGACTTGAGCAATTCCAGGAGAGGATAGGAAACGGCTGTAGGCATGAGTTAGTGGGCTGGTTCGGGTTGCTCGGGCGCCAGTTCGGCCTGCTGCGCCTCCCATTCCGCCAGTTTCTGAACCATCGTGCTGGGGTCTTGTGATTTGTTCACCGTCTCCTCGCGCGAAATAATGCCGGAGGCGTACTTCTCCATGAGGAGCGAGTCCAGCGTGACCATTCCGTATTTGGCGCCGGTCTGAATATCCGATTGAATGCGGAAAGTCTTATTGTCGCGAATGAGGGCCGCGATGGCGGGGGTGTTGATCATGATTTCATAGACCGCGATCCGACCCGGCTTATCGATTCGCGGGACCAACAACTGCGAAATCACCGCTTGCAGCACCGTGGAAAGCTGGATGCGGATGGTTTCCTGCTGGTTGATGGGGAAGGCATTGACCAGACGGTCGATGGTCTTGGCCGCGCCAGTTGTGTGGAGCGTGCCAAAGACCAAGTGGCCCGTTTCCGCCGCCGTGACCGCTGCTTCCATTGTTTCCAAATCGCGCAATTCGCCCACCAGAACCACGTCCGGGTCCTGGCGCAAGGCGCGCCGCAAGGCTTCCGCGAAACTGGGAACGTCCACGTGGACTTCGCGCTGGGTGACCACCGCCTTCTTATGCTTGTGATAATATTCAATCGGGTCCTCGACCGTGATAATGTGGGCGTCGTCGCGCTCTTCGTTGATGATGTTGATCATCGAGGCCAAAGTGGTCGTTTTGCCGGAGCCGGTCGGCCCGGTGACCAGCACGAGCCCTCTCGGCTTGTGCAGCAGATTCATGATCGTGGGCCGCGGCATCCCGATCTGTTCGAGGGTCAGGAGTTTGCTCGGAATCTGGCGCAAGACCAACCCGAAGTTCCCCTTCTCCTTGAAGACGCTGACACGGAAGCGAGCCAGCTCACCGAAGGCAAACCCGAAGTCCGCCCCGCCCGCTTCGCGCACGTGCTGAATGTGGTCTTCCGAGGTGATGCTGCGCATCAACTCCTCAGTGTCTTCTGGCCGCAAGGACGGCCCTTCGACACGATGGAGGGTGCCGTGGACCCGAATCACTGGCGGAACACCAACCCGGATATGCAAATCGGAAGACCCTTCGGAAACCACCAACTGCAATAAATCAGACATCGAGTAAGACATATATGCTACAAAATTAGAAGGTCCGGCATCAATCAGCGTCACCCACGGTCGCGCGCACCACTTCATCGGCCGAGGTCAGCCCGGCCATCACTTTGCGCGCGCCGTCCTCGCGCAAGGTGCGCATCCCCATCTCCCGCGCCCGCGCCCGCAACGTTGATGTTGCCACTCGTTCGTAAATCAGTTTTCGCGCTTCGTCATCGATGACAAAAATCTCGAAAATTCCAAAGCGCCCGCGATAGCCGGTTTTGTTGCAGTCCGTGCAACCTTTGCCGTGCATGAATGTCGCCCCAGAGGTCTTGCTTGAATCCAACTGCAAAGTGCGCAGCTCGGCCTCGGTGGGCTGATACGGCGTGGCGCACCTCTTACAAACTTTCCGCACCAACCGTTGCGCCATCAACGCCCGCGTGGAGGAGGCGACCAAAAACGGTTTGACCCCGATGTCGATCAGACGGGTGACGGCGCCGGGAGCGTCGTTGGTGTGCAAGGTTGAGAACACCAAGTGCCCTGTGAGCGACGCGTTAATGGCAATGGTGGCGGTTTCCAAGTCGCGAATTTCCCCCAGCATGATGACGTTGGGCGCCTGGCGGAGCATGGCGCGCAAAGCAGCCGAGAAAGATAGCCCCACCGTTTCGTTGACCTGCACCTGGTTGATGCCGGCCAGCAGATATTCCACCGGGTCCTCGACCGTGATGATCTTGCGATCCGGCCGGTTGATGAAGTTGAGGCAGGAATAAAGAGTCGTCGTCTTGCCGGAGCCCGTTGGGCCGGTAACGAGGAGAATACCATCTGGCAGGCCGATCAGCCGCTCGAAGGTTTGCTGGTCATCGGTGAAGAAACCCAGCTCAGGCAACCCCAGCCTCAACCCTTCCTTGTCCAAAATACGCATCACGATGCTTTCGCCGTGATTGGTTGGAATACAGGAGACGCGCAGGTCGATGAGCTTGCCGCCCACCTGGGTCTGAATGCGTCCGTCCTGCGGGATGCGGCGTTCCGCGATGGACATGTTGGACTGAATCTTCAGCCGGCTAATGATGGAAAGTTGCAGGCGTTTCGGCGGGCTTTTCATCTCGTGCAGCACGCCGTCAATCCGGTAGCGGACGCGAAATTGCTTGGGGAGCGGTTCCAAGTGAATGTCCGAAGCCCGGGCCTTGAAGGCCTCCACAATCAGCGTGTTGACCAGCTTGATGATTGGCGCATCCGCGTCAACGACGGCTTGGTCGTCCGCAACATCCTTGGCGGCCACCCCCACTTCCACTTCGCCTTCGGTAATGTCCTGCAGCATCTTGTTAACCGAATCGTCGGACGCGCCGTAATACTTGTTCAGGGCGGAGTCGATGTCTTCGTCCGTTGCCACGCGCAATTCCACGTCCGCGTTGAGCATGCGTTGCAGGGAGTCCACCACGTCCAGATCGGAGGGATCAGCCAGGGCAATGGTCACGGTGTGGTCGTGTTTGGCCACGGGAACAGCCCGGTAACGCTTGGCCATATGCCGCGGAACCGCGGCAATGACATCATCCGTTAGCCGCATGTCGCGCAGATTGATGAACTCGCAGCCGAAATGGGCCGCTCTGGCCTGGGCCAAATCAACCGGTCGGATAACCTTTTTGGAGAGAAGAACATCGGCAAGATGCTCCCCGTTGGAGGCGGACTCCTCCCGCGCTTCGGCAAGTTGCTCCGCGCTCACTTGCCCCATATCTACTAGCCAATCAATTAAGTAATCTTCGTTTGCAGCCACAATCTGCCTTCGTTCTAATGCTTTATCTGCCCTAGAGTATGTGCCCAACGGGCACAATGTCAAACGCGGTCGGCTTGGCATCGCGAACGGTTTCCCTGCCCTCATGCCGGATTCTGCTGCTCAAACTGCGGCGCCGCTTTTCACTCGGGACGGAGAGGAAGTTTGCACAAAGAGAATGAATGGACCTTTCCGAGAAAGGATCCCCACCTCACCTCGCGAGCAAACCCATACCCGGAGTCTCTTCTTTCAAACAACCTCTCCGTCTATTTGTTTTTCGCAGCCAATTTCGTGCCACTATTAAATCGATCGCCTGTCAAGAGATTCTATGCGAATTTCCGTGAAAAAACAAGACGCGCGAATTTCCGCCGGGAAAAAAGTCAGTTTCGCTGAGATTTTTTCACGCACGGGCGTGATTTTCACGCCCCTCGTGGAGATTGGGTACGCCGAATTTTTGCACGGGCAGAACCGTTTTTTGGGAAAAAAAGAGGAGCTGCCGAAGGAAGAACACCATTTTAAGCAGATTCTTAGAACGGAAGTCCCCAAGCCACCTCCAGCTTGCTGACGTTCTAAGATTTCTTCCAAGGCAGCCCCTCTACTGTTCTTTTATTAGCCAGTTTCGTGCCAATTTCTCGGAAAGACACTACATCTGACGTGGGGCAGGGGCACTGGCAGGATGCGCGTTCAGGCGCCGGACTCCGTCCGCCACGTAGAGCAGGCCGGAAGAAGCAGTCAAAAGACCGGCTGCCACCGCTGGCCAAGGCAAGGCCGTGGCCGGCCAAGGCTTCGGCGATTTAGTGCGTAAGTAGCTTGTAATAAGCTATTTGCACCTATTAGCTGGACAAATCGGCGGGCGACTGCCAAGCTGCTGGCATGATTTGTTTACCCGAGCCGGCAGGACC
>JBKQWF010000163.1:0-3928 GCA_052139695.1 Limisphaerales bacterium | reverse complement strand
GCGGTTGCGGGCGGAAACGACCATGACGCTGGCCTGGGTGGCGCAAGAACTGGCGATGGGCCGCTGGGGTTACGTCGCGCAACTGCTAAAAGGAAAGGCAAGAAGTGCAAATATCAAGGACTGACACCCACATGCGCAGTCCTGGGCATCAATTTGCGGCTCGCACCCGATTTGCAATTGCGTAAAATGCCCTTCGGCCTACGATGCCGGAATCTGCATGGCGAAACAAAACGATAAAGCTGCACAAAAGAAGCCGACTGAGCAGTACGACCACAAGGGCAAAAAGCGCCCGAATAATCCGCCGGTCGGCCTCGTGGACGCCAAGACTGACGCAGGCGAGGGCAAGAAGACTTACGCCTACGATCCACATTTAGACCCGACCCTCGTTTGGGCGGGCAAGGCGGAGCGGACAAGCTTCGAGATCCCCACCGTGTCGCTTCATGTCCACGAGCGGATTGACCCGCGCTCGATCATCGAAGCCGTTCGTAAAAAAAACGGCAACGATTACGAGCAGATGTCCCTGTTCAATTCCAAGGCAGAGAATCCGCCGCTGCGGGAGGCGATTGAGTTTTACAAACACGCGCACAATTGGAGCAACCGGCTCATCGCGGGCGATAGCCTGCTGGTCATGAACTCGTTGCTCGAAAAGGAGGGGATGGCCGACCAGGTGCAAATGGTTTATTTCGACCCTCCCTACGGCATCAAATACGGCTCAAATTTCCAGCCCTTCGTCAACAAGCGCGAAGTGAAAGACGGCAAGGATGAAGACCTGACCGCCGAACCGGAAATGATCAAAGCCTTCCGCGATACTTGGGAGCTAGGTATCCATTCCTACCTGAGCTACTTGCGCGACCGGCTGCTGCTGGCACGGGAACTCCTTCACGAATCCGGCTCGGTCTTCGTGCAAATCTCGGACGAAAACGTGCATCACGTCCGCGAAATTATGGATGAAGTTTTTGGCGCGAACAATTTCTGTTCTTTAATAGCGTTCAAGACAACTGGCGGCCAGGCGGCGAAACTTCTAAGCACCGTGTGTGACTACCTGATTTGGTACGGCAAAGACCTTTCACGAGTAAAGAACAGGAGGCTTTTTCAGGAGAAAGTTGGCCCCGACGAAGTTGGGCGCTACCAATGGGCGGAATCAGAGGATGGAAAAGCGCTACGTGAACTAACCGACGAGGAAATAGCGAACCCGCGATTGATTCCCGAAGGCTGGCGCCTTCTCGTCCACGACAACATCACCTCTCAAGGAATTAGCGGTGACTCATCCGTGCCTTTCAAATGGAAAGGAAAGGAGTTCAAGCTTCCAGCAAACTCGCACTGGAAGACAACGCCTGCTGGAATGCAAAAACTCGCGGAAGGTAACCGGTTGATGGCTATTGGCGAAACTTTGCGATTTAAGCGGTTTTTGGAAGACTTTCCGGTTTCACCGATCAACACGGTCTGGGAGGATACTGCGACCAGCGGTTTTGCGCGAAAGAAGCAGTACGTCGTCGAGACGAATACGAAGGTTCTTGAACGATGCCTCCTTATGACGACCGACCCAGGGGACTTGGTGTTGGACATAACCTGTGGCAGCGGTACGACGGCTTTCGCGGCGGAGCAATGGGGAAGGCGATGGATTACCTGCGACACGTCTCGGGTGGCGCTTACGTTGGCAAAGCAGCGGTTGACGACTGCCGTGTTCGAGTACTTTCAGCTTGCGCATGAAACTGAAGGCGTCGACAGCGGATTTCGCTACAAGACCGTCCCGCATATTACGCTCAAAAGTATTGCCAATAACGAACCGCCAGAAGCTGAGACGCTTTATGACCGACCGCTGGTGGACGGCAGCAAACTCCGTGTGACTGGCCCGTTCACCGTGGAAGCCGTTCCAGCGCCGATGGTGAAGTCGCTCGCAGAAATTTCTGGCGAGGAGAGCGCCCCGCCCATACCTGCTGACGAATCCGTTTCACGTTCCGGCGAAACCGTTCGGCAAAGCGATTGGAGGGCGGAACTGCTCCGCGCTGGGATTCGCGGCAAGGGTGGGCAGATGATTCAATTCTCCCGCGTTGAACCGCTTTCCGGCACCCGCTGGCTGCACGCTGACGCGGAAACCAAGCTCAACGACGATGGCCCAATGAAATTGCGCGAAGGAGCGGCAAAAGAGCGGCAGCGGGTCGTGATCTCCTTCGGGCCGGAGCACGCACCCTTGGAACAAAAGCAGGTCGAGATGGCTTTGGAGGAAGCGCGCAAGTTGGTGCCTCGTCCGCAGTTGATCGTCTTTGCCGCGTTCCAGTTTGACCCGGAAGCGGACAAAGACATTGATGAACTGAACTGACCAGGGGTGACCACGCTCAAGGCGCAAATGAATGCGGATTTGCAAACGCAAGATTTGAAGAAGAAACGCACGAGCAACGAAAGCTTCTGGCTCATCGGCCAGCCGGATGTGATTCTCCGACAAATCAAACGCGGTGAAAACCAGGGCATGTGGGAAGTGGAGGTTCACGGTTTCGATTACTACGACACGAAGACGGGTCAAATTGTTTCGGGTGGTGCGACGCAAATTGCGATGTGGATGTTAGACACCGATTACGATGGGCGGAGCCTCTTTGCCCGGCAGGTATTCTTCCCAATGGCCGGGGAGAAAGAGGGCTGGTCGAAGCTGGCAAGGAATCTGAAAGCCGAAATTGATGACGAATTGATCGAAGCTTATCGCGGCACCCTGTCGCTCCCGTTTGAGTTGCGGAAGCATAGCCGCGTCGCGGTGAAAATCGTGGATGACCGGGGGATTGAGAGTCTAAAGATTTTGGAGGTGGGTTGATATGGCTTTTGAATCCTTAACGGACAACCGCATCCGGGAGTTGCTGGAGATGCCGAAGCGCGTGGCAAACCCAACGGCACGCAACATCGCGGATGCGAACCATGATCGCCGGGATTATGTTGTGGAGAGCGCCGACGGCGCGGAGCGATTCAAATTGTTTGCACGCCAGAACAAAACTGACTGCAACATCGGCGGACTCGAAACCAAGGCGGACCACCCGGAGTTATTCCAATGAGCTTCGATGTCAATCTTCTCAAGGATCAGCTTTGCAAAACACTCTGCGGCGAGGTCCAAATCCGGGAAACGCGCCACGGGTATCGGCAAATTGTGACGCCCTTCACATTTACGGACGGAGACACGTTTCAGGTGTATTTGCAGGAAATGCCCGGCGGGGGAGTGCGGCTAACAGACTACGGCCACACGCTCATGCACCTGAGCTATGAAAACGACCTGGGAAAGCTACGGGACGGCACGCGCGGCAAACTCTTTGAACAAGTTCTTGCCATCGCTGGGATGCGGGAAGAAAACGGCCAACTGGTTTTTGATACGGGCTTGGACAGTTTGGGGGTGGGAATCCTCCAGTTCGGACAGGCATTAACCCGAATCTATGACCTGACCTTTCTGAACCGCGCCCGCGTGGCGAGCACTTTTTATGATGATCTGAAGGAGCGGCTTTATGGTCTGATTGCTCCAGAAAAAATTCAGGCTGATTACATCCTGGCAGGTGAGGCGGATGGGGAAAGCTATCCAATTGATTACCGCCTCGAAGGCAAACGCGCGCCTCTTTTTGTATTCGGGATCGCTGGCCGGGACAAAGCTCGGCTCGTGACCATTGTGCTTGAGCACTGGCTTCGAGCAAAGGTGGATTTCGATTCATTGCTGATTTTCCAAGACCAACAGGAGATTCCGCGCCGGGACTTGGCCAGGTTGTCGAACGTCGGCGGTGAAATGGTCGCTTCACTGGACGCATCGGAGGATTTCCAGCGAAAGATTATTAAGTTCGCAAACAATTAACTTAGGAGCCGCGCAAAAATAACTGTCACATATTGTCCGCTTGTGCTATGCTAGTTGCATGTTGATCGATATGAAGAGGTTGCGCGAGAAATACGCCGCGTTGAAGGAATG
>JBKQWF010000162.1:0-13012 GCA_052139695.1 Limisphaerales bacterium | reverse complement strand
CGCCGCCTCGTGCGCCATTATGAAGTTAAGACGGCCCACGCCGAGGCTTGGCTGCACATTACCATGATCGGAGTTATGCTGCGCAGGCTGGCTTAATCTTATGCACATGATTTTTCAGACACGCTCTAAGATGTAGAAGTCAAAAAGCGTTGGAGACGGCAAGGAAGACGAAGGAGCAGGTCGTGGGTGATCATGCCCGGCCTGTGAAATGTCACTGCTGCGATCAGCCCATGTATCCTCGCGCCACGTGCCCGAGGTAGCATTGCTGGTCAATAACAGCGGAGAGAGCCGATGGCGCGCTCGGCAGCCCATCCTGTAAAAACCGCCTTGGACGCCGAGCCTCCATTATGGCCGATGAGAAGAAAGGAAGTAAATGAATAAGGTCGTGAAATATCAATGTGTTCTAATGCAAAGCCCTTCATCCGTCAAAGACTTCAACGAAAAAGTGAATCAGTTGATAACTGAGGGGTTTCAACCTCTCTCAGGTCTCACGGGTCCAGATTGGGGCTATGCTCAAGCAATGGTCAAATATGACGATGGCGTCGAGCGAGTGCATATCGAGCCATCTATGGTGGGATGATTGCAAATCAGACTACCCACGCGTTGGCCCGCTTGCCGCACCGGTGGGACGCTCGTCTACAACCACCGTTGCTCAAAATCGCGCGCCTCTTGCTGCTCAAGGAGGCGGATGGGCAAGCGCTATGATCGGCGAGCGCCAGCATCATCCTGCCCAGGCTGCCCCTGCGCGAGCAGCTTGAACAAGTCGTCCGCCCTCATCGCAACGGACCAAGCGCCCTTGGCGGCGCTCCCGCGCCATCATCGCCGGACTTCGCTGGCATTGACGTGTGGAAAATGACCGGGCAGACGGGTTGGGGCCGCAAGACCAACGACCAAGGTTGCGCTCATCAGCAATTCGAGGTTCAAGATTCGATGACAACTTTGACAACTCGATCCCGGTAGGCGGCGTTCAGCGCGAACGCCTTGTCGGCGTGGCGCAAGGCAAAGCGATGGCTGACCAACCCACAGAAATCCACGCGACCGCGCTCTACCAGACGGATGGCGCGCGGGTAGGTGTGTTTCATCCGACGGCACAATTTGATGGTCAGCCCTTTGCGGCGGGCGGTGGAATGTTTCATCACCATACGGTCGTCGGAGGGGATGCCCACGAGCACGACACGTCCGCCGGGCCGCGTCATTTCGGCGGCTTGCTGGACGGAGTGATCAGCCCAGGCCGCTTCGATGGCCACGTCCACGCCGCGCCCGTCGGTTTCTTTGTGAATGCGCGCGACGGGGTCTTCCTTGTCGCAGTTGATGGCGAGAGCGCCGAACGGTTGGGCCTGTTTGAGCCGCCAGGGGAATTTATCGGTGAGGAAAATCGGGTCCGCACCGGCCAGTTTGGCAACTTGCAGGATGAGCAGCCCGATGGAACCGGCACCCAGGATGGCCACGCTGTGGGCCACGCGCATCTTGGCCAGATCAACGGCATGAAGGGCGACGCCCAAGGGTTCCAACAAAGCCGCCTGGATGTCGTTGATGGCTTTCGGGACCGGGAAACAGCAGCGCGCCGGGACAAGCATCCATTCGCTCAAACTGCCGTCGTACGGGTGGTTGCTGCAAAAGCGAAGATTCCGGCAGAGGTTGGGATGGCCTTGCTGGCAGAGATCACAATGGAGACAGGGTTGGGCCGGGTCCACTGCCACGCGCGTTCCCGGCTCCAGCCTCTGGCCGTTGCCATCCAGCGCGTCCGGTCCGGTGCCTTTGACCACGCCGGAGAATTCATGTCCCAAAATGAGGGGCGAAGTCACAGACGTATCGCCAATCCGGGCATCCTGATAGGTATGCAGATCGCTGCCGCATATACCTGTGATCTTGACGCGCAAAAGCACCTGGGCTTTTCCCGGCGAGCCGGGACGGGGCACCCTTTCGATGCGCAAGTCCGCCGGGCCATGCAAACGCGCGGCCAGCATCGTGGGCTGTTCCGTCTCCCTGCGATTCATTGGGTCTTGGCTCATTTTGCTTGTCTAATCCCGACACTTTGGACAGTCAAGACCAGCTTTCTTTCAACAATCGCGCTATTTGGTTGATATAAATGGCTTATCTGGCTTGGTTCTTGGCCTTGCGCGTCGTTTTACGTGGCGGAAAAAGTGGTTCAACAAGAGCGGCCCGTTGCGCTGGAACGCCAGCCCGTATTCAAAAGGCTTTGCAAGAATCGACCGCGTCGCGCTGATTGAAAATCACCTGATCTACCCCGTCAGTGCCAACCACCCTGGTGGTGCGCCCGCGCCATCATCGCCGACTCCGTTGGCAGCGACGTGTGGATAATGACCCGGTATATTCGTCATTTGATCCCGACTTTCGAGGCGGCGGCTGGATCATTGTCTTTGAGAAATTCCCTGGCCGTGTCGCGGATGTCTTTATCAGCGCTGCTCAGTGATTTAATGAGGGCTGGAACATAAATTATTCGATTCTCCTCCTTAGTGAGCATGGCCTGCAAACCCTGTGCCGCCGACAGCCACAGATAGAAGTCCGGGCTTTCCATGTTGGTCATGAGAATGGGTACGATTTGGGGCTTGGCGTCTTTGAACCGGCTGAGGCCGACTAGCGCATCACGACGAATGGCGGCGCTTTGGTCCTGAAGACAACCGATCAGCGCGGGGACCGAAATGTCGGGGCGGCTCGCGATGCCGCCCAAAAGATGCACTGCAACTCCTCGGATACCGACGTTGGTGCTTTGCAGGTGGCTGACCAGAAGCGGAACGGCTGCTGCGGCATTGGTGCCTAGAAGCATGAAGGTGAAGAACTCCGGCCTCCAATTGGTCGAGTGATTATCCTCAAGCGTCGCCAGCAACGGGGTGATGGGTTCCTGCCGGACTTTTATCAAGGCGACTGAGGCGAAAAGGCGATCAAAAGCGTTGCTGCTGATGCTCGTAGACATCAGCGCGGGGATCGCCGCGCCCGCCGACGGGCCGATTTCTCCCAAGGCCCGTGCGGCCCGTGAATGATATTCGTAATCAGGAATGATGTCCCGTGGCTGGAGATACCGGTAGTAAAACATGTGATGTCCGGCATAAACCAAGAACTCTCGTTTCATGGCCGAGTCGTGCCGTTGCAGAAGTTCGATGAGCCGGGTGACAGCGGGTTCGCCCATGGCGCGCAAGGCCGCGCGCAGTTCGTCCGTCGGATAGTTTTTTGGAATTTCCAACCCGCGAATCCAAAGCGACAATGGTTTTCCCTGATAGCTTGGCTCGTCCGTCGGTAAACAATAAAACAAGACACCGCCGCCAACCGCCGCCAGCAAGGCAAAAAGGGCCAGTCCTTTGCGCAGCCTCATGTCGCCATCATCACCCTGTCGCGCTCCTCCCGCGAACCTTATTTTCTTAAGATTACGAAGTGGCCAAGGCTCGCGCCAAGACTTCAGGGCGGATATTGGCTACTCCTGGCGCGCAACGTTGGTCCCCGATGATCGTCGTTCCACGCAACAATATCGGCATTTTAGACCTGGCGGTTATTGTCGCTGCCCCGGTGCCGCTGTTGGAGACCTCAATGGCAATGATCACTGCAATGGCGCGCCAGACGAACGGTCTACACAGCCACCTGCCCTGGCTTAACGGCGGCACGCGGGTTGGAGCCGGAGAAGGAAGTTTACGGCGTCTACGCCACCCAGGTCAAAGTCCGGGGAGATCAGGCAATTGCTTGGAGCCATTGAGAGCAAATCTGGCGTGCATGGTCCTGGTTGTTGTCGCATCGTGGATTTCAAGCTGCCGTCTACGATCCCGGCGTCTACGCCAGTTCCAAGAAAGCGGACCGTATTGGGGTGAGAAAAGTGCTCAATCCCTCTGCCAGGTATTACGGGGAAACGCTAAAAAGATAATTGCGATGGCGCATAGAGACAACGTTGACGGCTCTGGCACTTCAATGGCTATGGCGCTCGGGTTGTCTAACCCGCTGATGAAGGACGCATTAATCAATTGCCCACTCGTTGAATACTCGCTGATGACGTTTCCACCTGCGCCGCCGAGATTATCAGCCCAGAACAGATGGCCTTCTCCGTCCAGGGCTATGCCGTTGACGCTATTATAGCCGCTCGGGATGAGCGACGGATTGACCCAAGCGCCCATGCTGGTGTATTTGCCGACACTGGTCACCCATGAGACATAAAGGTTTCCCTTCCCATCCAGCGCGACTCCGCCCGCATAATCCCCGGAAATCGCTGGGTTGTTGACCAGTGCGCCCGTTGTCGTAAATATGCCAACTCCGGCCTGGGGGGCGAATTCGGCTACGTAGAGGAATTGCCCGTCAGTTGCCAACCCCACAGGAGTATTTATGCCGCTCACCAAAGCCGGATTGATGGGCGAGCCTGTGAGCGTGTACTCGCCGATGAAGCCCGAAGCGCTGTTGCCGTCGGGGCCAATAAGGTTAGCCACGAACAAATTATTGCCAGAGATGGCAAGACCCGACGGCCAGTTCAGGCCCGTAATGAGCGCCGAGTTTACCACGGTGCCGGAAGTCGTATATTCGGCCACCGTCCCATCTCTTTGACTGACAAACAAGTCATTGCCGGAAATGGCAAGCCCATCCGGGCCAGCTAGATTCTTGATCAGCGTCGGGTTGATCGGGACTCCAGTCAGCGAGTATTCACCCACCGTGCCGTTTCCGTAATTAGCGACGAAGATTTGACCCTGCGCCGCCGAGGCTGCCAGCATTGCCGCCGCCGCCCAGGACGGCCATGGGTTGCGTGGCCAGTAGAAGATGAAATAGCTCATGGTGGATTCTGGAGTTTGCTAAAGAGTCTCACGTTCTGACCGGCAGTCAAACTAATCGGCACGTCCACGCCCACACCTTCTGGCGATTTGGTCGTGTGTCGAAGTTCGAGGCAGTCGTCCAGGAAATCCACAGTGTTTGACGTAGCCTCACAGTCATATCGTGTACTGTGGAATCTTCGTCAGTTCACCATCTTTTAACGCTGACTGATGGGCGACGATGCCCGCGACGGTCAGGTTCAGGGCGGTGATGATGTCCACCAGCGGTCTGCGATTCTGGAGGATAGCCGTGACAAACCTCTTTTATCACGATGCACGTGGGCCTCGCTATTCCTGCACGTTGGACCAGACCTGAGAATCGTAGGCGGGCTTGCTGATGGAGTTATTCCAACCCTGCGGCACTTGCGGCCACGCGGGCGGCGGACCGTACACGCCCCAAAATTGCCCCCAGGTTAACTGGCTGGCCAGGGAAATGGCAGCGTGGCCATCGACAAAGAGCACGTTGACGCGATTGTTGTGCTTGCCCCAGGCCGTTTGCAGCCGTCCGTTTTCAGAATCGGGGGGCTGAGTCGGACCGGTGCTGCCTTCCCAAACGGCGTCCAGCCAGGCCGCGTCGCCGCACAGCACCCATTTGTTGCCGCTGCTCCCGCCGCTGTTGCCGTCGCAATCGCCGGGATTGTTTGACCCGCTGACTTCCGTGATGGCCAGCAGGTTGGACGGACGTTTGGCGTTGATCAGCTTGAAGGACGGGGTGGGCGTCTGCATGGTTCCGTCCGTGTTGGCCAGGCAAAAGCAGCCGAGTTCGTTAAACCCATAAGAAAGGAAGCCCGTGATGGACGGGTCGCCGGATTGGATGCCGGTGGACGTTTTGTAGGTCAGGCCGCGCTTGCGTTTTGGGCAGACCCACGCCATCGGATTCTTGATATAAGCTTCCACCATCGGTGCCGGTGTATTGGGGTAGGACTGTCCGCCGCCTTCGCTCGTGGCCATCCATTCGCCGCCGCACGTCTGTCCGAGGCTGTTTTTGAACGGGCCGGGTGTCCACCAGACTGGCTGGCTGGCTGGGTGGGCCAGGGTCGGGGAAGTATTGGCGGTTGTCGTCTGCGTACAATTCCACCCCGACGCCAAACTGGTGAACGTTGCTCATGCAACTGGCCCCCATGCCTTGCTCTTTGCTCCGCGCCAATGCGGGCAAAGCATGGAGGCCAAAATCGCGATAATCGCGATGACCACCAGCAATTCAATCAAGGTGAAAGCGCCGAGGCTGGTCTGGCTGTTGGTTTTCATAAGCTTGACCGGTTTTATTCTGGATTTGCCATTTGGCTTCGTGCCCACGACATGCGCAGGCCTTTTTTTTGTGTGATTTTTTTCATTTTCTTCCTGCTCCATAGATTGACAAGCTCTTTTTCCGGTCTTCCCTCCGGTTTTTGGCCGCAGAGGGTGGGTTTGCTCGCGCTGGGCAGGGCGTCATCTGGCCCACAGATTGCTGCTTTCTCACGCGTGCTGTACATGAGCAAAAGGAAACCCTGTGGCAAGACGACGAACAGATCTGTGGGACGACCTCTTTGAAGCCCTGCGCTGGCTATTCAGCGTGGTTCACCCGGCATGGAGCGTCCCAGTTGCTGCGGTCTTCTTCCTCGTCCCGGTGATGTGGTTTCATTACAGCATCAAAATTCCGCAGGTTCAATTACTGGGCGTTGCTTTAGGGGCGGTCCCTGCCATCGTCACCCTTGCTGCCGGAGTTGCCGGTTGGCAGATTCGTCAGCAACGGACGGCTTTCCTCCAGCAACATTTGGACGTCGACTGGCTCAACAAGCTGACTTGGCAGGACTTCGAGCGTCAAGTGGGTGAGGTTTATCGCCAGCGCGGGTATCAGGTGGACGAAGTTGGCGGCGGTGGTGCGGACGGCGGCGTTGACCTGTGGCTCCGCCGCGACGGCGCGACCGCCATTGTTCAGTGCAAACGATGGAAGACCTACAAGGTTGGCGTGAAACCCGTCAGGGAGCTTTTCGGCGTCATGACGGCAGAAAAGGCGGGCCGGGCGATTCTCATCACCAGTGGCGTCTACACTGAAGAAGCCCTGCGGTTTTCCCAGGGCAAACCGCTCGAACTTGTAGACGGCGCGCAACTGGCGGAGATGCTGCGCGAGTTTCAATCATCCCTGAGGCAGACTTTGGCTCCGTCTACAATCGTGGCGTCTACGCCTTTTCAGCCATTGCCGTCTGCCAGCGCTCCGGCGCGGCCTAAATGCCCGCGCTGCGGCAACGCTATGGTGCTCCGCCGCGCCAAAACTGGTCGGCACGCTGGCCGGGAGTTCTGGGGTTGCTCGATGTACTCGAAAGCGAAGTGCGGCGGCATCAGGGAAGTCGAATAGTGCGGCAGCATGGCCCACAATTCGGTTGTCCGACAGAAAAAACGCTTGCATTGATAAGGATGCTGGTCGCGCCTTCAACGTCGCCTCCCTACCAAGATGGAGGTCCAGTGGCCTGCTCATTCGATCAATCGTCACTTCCGGCATCAGCAACGCGTTGAGCTTCATTGTCGGCTTCATCGCGACGCGCAAGGTGCTGGAGAAATGGAGCGAAAATTCTCTTGTCATCATTTCCTATCAGGGGTAAAGAAATTGTCACGCCCCGGGTGGAATGCCGTGACGAAACCAGGCATGAACTTCTTCGCGCACACGGCTGAAGACGACCAAGGCAACCGCTTGCCAGAGGGCAAATGGCAAGCCCTGTCAGAGCACCTTCGTAACGTCGCACGGCTGGCCAGAGAGTTTGCCACCCCGCTTGGCCTTGCCGACGAAGCCGAAATGGCAGGTCTGCTGCATGATCTCGGTAAGTACGCGGAACGCTTTCAGGCGCGGCTCCGAAATCCGGCTATTCATGGCGTCAATCATTGGGCGGCGGGCGCTGTGCAAGCGAGCGCGATGAACGCGTGGGCGGTTGCCTTTGCGGTCGATGGGCATCATACCGGAATCCCTGCTCTGAACGACAACACGGTTGGCATTCCTCTCCGGCAGACGGTGGCGCAATTTAATTCGGCTCAAACACGTTCTGAACTGACGGGACAATGCCAGGAAAGCTTGGACGAACTCCTCGACAGACTGGCAAAGGACAAGCTTGCGGTCCGTGCATTGCCCGCCCGCCCTATTGTGGAACGGTTCGGGGAAGCGTTGCGCACGCGGATGCTGTTTAGTTGCCTCGTGGATGCGGACTTTCTCGACACAGAGCAACATTTCAACGCTGCTCAGGCGGGTCTCCGTGTTATCCCTGAACTCCAGCCGGAACAAGCCTTAGCCGCGCTGCAAAGCGACTTGCAAGCAAAGTCATCTGATGGCGCTGTCAATAAGTTGCGCCGAGAATTGCTGCGGGATTGCTTGGCTGCCGCCGAGAAGCCGCCCGGCTTGTTCACGCTGACGGCTCCCACCGGCAGCGGCAAGACTCTCTCGTCGCTTGCGTTTGCGCTCAGGCACATCACCCGCCATAATTTCGCCCTGCCGCCCAATGATTGGCGTCGATTCCGCCGCGTTGTCGTCGTCATTCCTTTCACCAGCATCATCGAACAAACCGCAGAGGTTTATCGCAAATTATTCGAGGAAACGTTCGGGGTGGATTACGTTCTTGAACATCACAGCGCCGTTGCTCCGCGTGAGCGCGAGGAAGACTCGCGCCACGATGCGGAGAACGAGAGGCTTCGCCGGGCACGGCTGGCAGCCGAGAACTGGTCTTCGCCGCTGGTTGTGACCACCAACGTCCAATTCTTTGAAAGCCTCTTCAGCAATCGACCTTCAGATTGCCGGAAACTCCACAACATTGGCCGCTCCGTCGTGCTGTTCGACGAGGTTCAAACACTACCACCGCGGCTTGTGCCGTCACTGCTTTCGGCAGTTCGTTTGCTGACGCGTGAGTATGGTGCCACTACCGTGTTCATGACCGCCACGCAACCGGCGTTCGCTGCCGCTGGCTCGGCGCTCCCTGATTGGCAGCCAGTGGAAATCTCGTCGAACCCAACCGCGATGGCGGAAATCTTAAAACGCACCCACATCGAGCTTCCTGGCCCAAACACTACGATGGCGTGGTCCGAACTCGCGCAACGCCTCACGTCGGAAACTCAGTCCCTCTGCGTCGTGAACACCACGAAGAACGCCCGCGAACTTTTCCGCTTGGTAAAGGAAATCAAACCTGACGGTGCGTTCCACTTATCCGCCCGCATGTGCCCGGCCCATCGGCAGGAAAAGCTGGCGGAAATCCGACGCCGCCTCGATCCCAAGTCCAGCCAACCCTGCCGCCTTGTGTCCACCCAACTCATCGAGGCGGGTGTGGACGTGGATTTTCCCATTGCCTTTCGCGCGCTCGGCCCTCTCGACTCCATTATTCAGACGGCAGGACGTTGCAACCGCGAAGGTCGGCATCCTGAGCCGCGTCCGGTCGTTGTTTTCCGTCCACCGGGGCAGAAACTGCCGCCGGGCGCTTATGCCCTGGCGACTGCAAAAACCGAAGAATTTCTCGCGCGTCACGCTGAGGCGCCGCTCCACCAACCGGAGACTTACCGGAAGTACTTCGCAGAACTTTACAAGCTGGTCGGGCCGGAAAAAGCCGACGCCGATGAAGTGTTCAAATTGTCCACGGCTTTCGACTTTCCTGCTGCCGCCGAAGCTTGCCAGTTAATCGGCAATGAGACTTGGGCCGTGCTTGTGCAATGGAAACACGGGGCTGAACTGGCCAAAAAACTCAGGTGCGAAAAACACCTGACCGCCACCGAGTGCCGCGCTGCCCAGCGCTATTCCGTGAACCTCTATCAAAGCGAGTTTTTCGGCGCGCAAGCCAAGGGTTTTATTTATGAGCCTGCCAAGGATTGGAATTTCTGGGTTTGGAATTCCGAGTACGATGAAGACCTCGGCGTCGGCCACATGGAAGACTTTATTCTGTGATAATAAACCAAGCTCAAAACGAAAAGGCCGAGCGATCATTTTCAATCAACGAATCCCTCAACTGATTATGACAATCCATTTGCGGACCTGGGGCGAACTTGCCTGTTTCACCCGACCCGAGATGAAAGTAGAGCGTGTCAGCTATCCTGTCATCACCCCCAGCGCCGCCCGAGGTCTTCTGGAATCCATCATCTTCAAACCACAATTTCGGTGGAGCGTCCTTCGCATTGCAGTGAAGAAACCGATCCGATTCCTTGCCTTCCGGCGCAACGAAGTGAAGTCCCGACTTTCCACCCGCAATCCTGAGCCGCTTCTGGCTGACGAAGACCGCACGCAGCGCAATACCCTGGCATTGCGCGATGTGGAATACATCATTGAAGCAAGCCTGCACCTTACGGCCCTGGCCGGTTTGCCGCGACGCAAGCCAGAGGACTACGAAGACAGAGGCGGCGACACTCCGGTAAAGTACCTGGCGATGTTCCAGCGCCGGGCCGAAAAGGGCCAATGCTTCAACCAACCCAGCTTCGGCTGCCGCGAGTTTGCCGCCCATTTTGAATTAGCGGATGAATCCGCCATGCAAGTTGGCGCGGGCATCAACCCCGACACCGATTTTGGTCTCATGCTCTATGACGTATTCAACCTCGATGTGTCGAAAGACCAGCCGCCGGGCAAAATGGACAAACCAAAACCGCGCATCACATTCTTCAAAGCGACGTTGCGGAATGGCGTCGTTAGTTACGTTATATGTGACGCAAGATTCCGCCTTCGGGAGCACAGTCACGTTCGACCAGCCGGTGTTGTTCTTGGACGACACCCTTCTGCAAAAAGGCGGGACGGCCAAAACCGTCACCACGATTGCTAACGGCGCCGCCACGTTGAACATCACGGCGACGGTCGCCAACGCGGGCACCGTGACCACGCCCGGCGGGACGTTCAAAAACTGCCGGAGCATTGTCACTAAGGCCTCCGTGGTCGGCGAGCCTCAGGCCGGGGACCAGGTTATTGGCGGGTTTCGAGAGACGATTGTCGCTCCAGGTGCGGGCATCGTGAAGGGGGAGTTGTTCGAGGGCGGGTCGGGCTGGGCCACCCTGGTGGGCGGCACAGCCGGTGGATTGCTGGTGGGCAAGCCCGGATATGCGCCGCTGGAAGCGACTTTCAACGGGCTTGGTAAAGCGCAGATCAGCGGGATCGACGGATCGTTAACCGTGTCCAACAACTCGGTTCCGCTCCAGACCAACCACTCCTATACGATCACGGCACAGAGTGTGGACGGCTCGGTCTTCGACCACTGGACCATCATCACTACAACCAACGGCGTCGAGTCGACGGTTAACGTCGAAGGCACCGCCTTGACGTTCACCATGGAGGCAAATCTGGTCTTGGAGGCGACGTTTGACACTCCCCCATTTGTCTTGGGCGCCGGTTCATACCGGGGTTTGTTCTTCCCGGCGGCAAATGCCACAGTCAATAATACCGGCTATGTCTCGCTGGCAGTGACCAAGGCGGGCGGGTTTACGGGATACTTTGAAACCGGCCAGACCCGCCACGCCATTCACGGCAATTTCGACGCCCACGGGCATTTTGCGCAAACTGTCCCCATCGGAAGCTCATCCTGGGCGCTGGCCATGACGTTGCATGGGACCAACGCGTTGGACTTGACGAATGGCGTTCAGGGAACGGTGAGCGACGGCGTCTGGACATCGGGGTTGGCCGCGTACAAGGCTCTGGCCGCCTACAACCTGCCGAAGGTCATCACGCAATTGTACTCCGTGGGCATAGATGGAACCAACGACGGGAGCGGCCTGCCGGAAGGCGACGGTTGCGCCAGCTTGAGTCTCAACAACGAGGCCGAAGTCGGGCTCAATGGCTGGCTGGCCGACGGCGCGCAAATCAACTATTCAACCACCTTTTTAGACAGCGATCACGGCTGGGTCCTCTATCTTCCGTTATACAACGGCGGCGGATGTCTGGCGGGCTGGGGCAACGCCCAGCAATGGATTTGGATCAAGCCGGCCTCGGCCAGCGGCTATTTCCGGCAGGGATTCAGCTTTATGCCCTCGGTAACGCAAGATGACTTCATTCCCTCGGCGCCTTTGGGGGAATTTGGAGTGGACAGCTTTTATTTCAGCGGCGGCGATTTGGCCAGCCCGTTCTTTGAATCTGTCAATGTGAATGGCAACACGATCATCGATCAGGGCGAAAGCCGTTTGACGGCCACTTATAACGCCAAGACCGGTCTGATCCAGGGGCAATGCGTCAATCCAAATTCTCCCAGTGAATGGTTGAAGTTCAAGGGGGTGTTTTTCCAGGAAGGCGAGGGGATTCACGGTTATTTCCTGGGGGCAAACCAGGGCGGCTTTTTTGGGCAATGACGCGCCTGCCGCCCGCCGCGTTCGGCCGCGTGTTTGCAATGTGCCGAATCTTGGCAATGGTCAACCGTAGAGGTGTCCGAGTAAATTCTGCGGTTCCATGGCTCAACAGCAGTCGTCGGGGTGCAATCGGTCTGTTTTGTGAAAGGGTGGGGTCGCTCGGCTCGGCCACTCACGCCGCCGACACGGCACCGTTCAAGTTCGCGCGAGTCATGGCCGGAGATGTCACCGATGGTCCGGCCCTCAATAGGCTCGGTCTGTTCCGCGACATACACCACGCCGCAGCCGCCTTCGCCTACTTTCTCCAGCACTTTGTAGCGGCCAATGCTCTTGCCGACGGCTTCATCCTCGACCTCCGCCAAATCGGATTTGATGGCTGCTTTAATGGCTGGCGCGTTCGAGGAGGGTAATGGTTCGAGCTTGTCGCGCGAAGCCAACATATCTTCCAGGCGTTGGCGCAAGGCGGGGTCGCCATCGCACATGGACTCCAAAAAAATGCGGTCCGTTTTTCCGTTGGCAATTGCAGGGCCAACGTAAACAGGGCTTCTTCCCGTGACGGGTTCATGGCCGCGTGATCCCGCTTTCTCCTTCGCCTCCACTGCATTGATTTTCGCCCACTCACCTTCACATTCGGCATCAAGCCACGCCGCGCGTTTCGCCGCCGGCTTGGTCAACGTGTGCATGGCGAATTCCTACTCATGCGGCGATTGGCAGTTCGAAGAGCCCGTTGCAATGAGACTGCCAATTGTAATTCTGGAGGCGGGCGGGCTGCACGGGTGTTTGGGCACCAGCCATTTCTCCAGGCGTGTTACCATCTAATCCTTGGTGGACGCGGTAATCGTTGTAATAGATTTTGAATGCTTCCAGTTTTCGTTCCAGGTCACGACCGTTCCAGAAAAGAACGGCGTCCAAATACTCCCGACGAAGGGTGCCGATGAGCCGCTCGATGAACG
>JBKQWF010000161.1:0-24052 GCA_052139695.1 Limisphaerales bacterium | reverse complement strand
GCAAGCCTCTGCGGGGGTTCCAAATATTGGGGCTGTTCAAGAAAACCAAGGGAGCCAGCCCATCCTCCATCACCAACCGCGCTAAAATCACCGCCAATTTGGCTCAGTTTTCGTGCTTACGCTCAATTCAATGGTGGGACCAAGCGTCGCGCTCGTGCTCGGGGGACGTGGACGGCCAGGCCAATTAAACCAGCTACCCGTAATCGATGAGCATCGCCTGGATTTCTTCGCCGCCAAAGTCGGATACATCACCGGCACTCACTTCGAGGCATTCGATTTTGGCGACCTTCCCTTTGGCGGGGTGCAATTACGGATGGCTTTGTGCGCCTCTGCGAGGCGATTTCAGTAACGTCTTTTCCAAACCAGCACTTGAAGAGAAACTTCACTTCAACCCCGCCAGCGCACCCAAAATGCTCTTTTGCACCGCAGGATTGTAATTCGTTCAGCTTGGAAACGCCGTGGTGCAATCGCACCGGCGTATTGATGCGGGTCGGGAACTGATTTCGGAAGGACGACGACCGGGGCGGACGACGGGCTTGGGACGGGAACGTTTGGCGCCTGTCCGCGGGCGGTCGGTAAGAGGCACAATGAAAGAAATACCAGGATCGAATATTGAAATCTCCATGCCGATCGAAATTTAGGCTGTTGATCTCTTGGCGCGCGTGTGGAAGTTCTCAAGCGACCACAAACCGATCTGTTCCTTGAAACTCAATCAGGCGCGGTTTGATGGCGAGCCTGACAATGCCCTTGGCGTTGCGATGGCCCCAGACGCTGTAAACACCCGCCACGAAATCACCAAACGTCGTAAACTGCTTCCGCGGACGTGTTTTCATAATTTCATTTTCCACCACTGAGCTGATCATGAACTCGTAGGCTGCTCTGGCGCTATGGGGTGTTTTCCCCATGCCAAGGTTTGCTAAAACCCCGTCAGCACTTATTCTTTAACGATCGTCAACTGCACGCTGCTCTCGATGATGCCGGCGCTAATGGCGTAACGGGTGAGACCGGCCGTGTCGTGGATGTCGAGCTTCTCCATAAGATGCTCACGATGCTTTTCGACCGTCTTGAGGCCGATGCCGAGTTCCGCGGCGGTTTCTTTGTTAGCTTTGCCTTCGGCGATCAGCTGGAGCACTTCCATCTCGCGCGACGTCAGATGGGCCGCCTTCTTGGTGGGCGTTCCCGCGCGGTCGAGCGTCGCTGGATGGAGCCGATCCTGGCGTCTGGAGATGGAGGGACTAAAGAACTTTTTTCCCTGATGGACTTCCCGAATCGCACGGCAGACGTCGTGGGCGGAGGTTTGCTTGAGCAAAAACCCCACTGCTCCGGCCTCGGCGGCTGATTTCACGTAGGCGTCGTCACTGTGCGCAGAGAGCATCAGCACTTTGGTGACGGGCAGAGCTTTGAGCACCTGGCGGGTGGCTTCCAAGCCGTTGAGCATGGGCATGGCAATGTCCATCAGCACAACTTCGGGACGAAGTTTCTCGGCCAAGGCGACAGCCTGCCGTCCGTCGGGAGCTTCGCCGACCACTTCGAGATCGTCTTCGAGTTCGAGCATCCTGCGGAAACCCTCCCGCACAATCGTATGATCTTCTGCCAGCAAAACGGTGATTTTTTTCATGGGAATTTGTCTGCAACTTTCTTTACAGTATCTTTCGCGACCAGTCCTGCCGGACATTCATCCACAAAGTGGTAAGCCGTCTCAAGAGCGCCGATGATCAGAGTGGCTTTGCCCTCGGCTACCGGCGTGGAACTGGAATTGATCAGGAGAATACGATCGGGGGCGGCGGAGTTGGCCGGTGGCGGAGCCGCATGAGCGCCGGTCAAACCGGCCACAGAAAGCGTCAGAAGCTGGAGGGCCTTCTTCATGAAATTGGGTTCACGGTCGGGGTGGATTCGAGATTTGCTCGGCCCGCTTTGGCATGGCCCGCCTCTATCTGCGCCGTGATCGTGGTGCCTTTGCCCGGGGAAGACTCGACATCAAAACGGCCGCCCACCATTTCCAACCGTTCTCTCATGCCCAGCAAGCCCAGGCGTTTGCTTCCCTTGCCGTGCAACACACGTTCGACGTGAAAGGATTTACCGTCGTCTTTTATATTCATGCAAATGCCGCCGGGCAGCTTCTTGATGGCCACATCCACCCGGCTGGCTTGCGCATGGCGGGCCACATTGGTCAGCGCTTCCTGGGCGACACGAAAGAGGACAGTGCGCCGGGCGGTGTCCAGTTGTTCCACGCCCGTGAAAGCTGTCAAATGCGTGCGAATGCCTGTCTGCTTGTTAAAATTCTTCATGAAAGAATGCAGTGCAGGAATCAATCCCAGGTCATCCAGCACCGCCGGGCGCAATTCTCGGGCGAATTGATGCACGATATCTACTGATTTTTCCACCAGCCGTTGCGTCCGGGCGATGTTGCGATCAATGCCCTTGGTGCTGGTCGCGGCCTCCTTGGCCAAGGCCTCCAGGCGCACATTGATGCCGGTCAAAGTCTGGGCGATGACATCATGCAGTTCACGGCTGATTCTCCTCCGCTCTTCCTCCTGCGCCGAGAGAATCTGGCGGGACAAGCGCCGCAACTCTTCCTGCATCTGGTCTGACTTTTCCAGGAGCTGCGAGTAATGGCGCTCGCTTTTTTGGAGCGCTTCCTCCGCCGCCTTGCGCTGTGCGATCTCCAGGCTCAATTCCAGATTGGAGGCAGCCAGCTCCACGGTGCGCTGGCTCAACGTCTCGATGAATCCTTTTAAGCGGGCGGTGGTTTCCATCGCTTTTGGATCGGTCGTTTCAATCGGCGTAATCGCCATCGCAAAGAAAATTCCGGCTTGCTTGATCAGCGCGGCGCGTTGGCTGGGTGGGCATTGGGGCAACACCTTGGTTACCATGATCTGTTCATGGAGCTTGGCCAAATCCAACGTTTGCAGTCCGGCGGCCAGGGCCTGCGTCCCCAGCCCCCACGCCAAATCCGGGCTGGCTTTCTCCCCTTGCTGCAGATGTGTTCGCAACGCCGCTTGATAGCGGCGCGATAAGTTCAAGAGCTTTCCTTTCATGCTTTCCTGCATTCACGGGCAGCTTGCCGGATGGAGCGTGCCGATTTTACCACTAATCGCTGGGTGCGGGCGATTTCATTCTTAAGCCCCTTGGTATTGATCCCGGCCTCTTGTTTCAAGGAAAGCAGCCGGACATTGATCCCCAAGAGCGTCTGAGCGACTTCATCTTGAAGTTGGTGGCTGATCTTCTTCCGCTCCTCCTCCTGCCCCGCCAGCACCTGGTGGGTCAATTGCCGCAGCCCTTCCTGCAATTGCAGCGAGTCTTTCAACAGCTTGGTGTAGTGCTGCCCGCTCTTCTTCAAGGCTGCTTCCACCCTCTTGCGCCGGATGACGCCGCGTCGTAATTGAAGGTTGCTGGCGGCGAGTTCAATCGTGCGCCTGGTTAACGCCCCGTTCAGCCGGTTCAAATTAATTTTGCTCTGCCGCGCTGCCCGATGCGTCTCGACAATCGGCGTCAGAGCCTCCATAAAGAATATCTCCGCCCGCTTCAACAGTCCATTTTTTTGCTTGGACAATTCCAGCGCTACCAGCGCTTGCTCGTGCATGCGGGCCAGTTCCAAAGTGTCCAGACCGAGACCGACGGCTTGGTGTCCGGCTCTCAAGGCTGGCTGCAAACTCGCGCCAGGTCCGGCCTCCAGGTGCTTGCGCAACGCTCCCAGATAGCGTCCGGCCATGAGCGTTAATTTGCGTTTCATTTATGTGGTGCAGTTCGCCGACGAGGCACCAATCTGAACCCACCATCGGCTGGATACACCGATTTGTATATCAGGTAAAACCCGAACTCTGATAACACCTGATGGCGACGGCCCTCACTGAGGCCTATCCTGCTTGGGTCTTAAAACTATGAAAAAGCATCTGGTCCTTTTGGCGATCGTCTTCCTGAGTTTCACGCCGACAATAATACACGCGGAATCACCATCCAGCCTGAGCGGACCCGTTGGTCAAGCACAGACCGGGCCGGAGTTCAGCGGCTACCTGTCTCAACTCTTTGCGGACAAGCCCGCGTTCACCGCCAACCTCGACTTTCATTCCTACGGCGCGAACTCTGGCAACGCGGTCGCGGTCCAAGGCAAACTGGCCTACCTGAACGGCAAGACCCGTTTTGAAATGGACCTGGCGGGCGCGGGCGATGCCAACCTGCCGCGACAGGACGCCGCAAGCCTCACCCAAATGGGCATGAATACGATGATCGCCATTTCATGCCCGGCAGAAAAAGTGAATTACTTCGTCTATCCAGGCATGACGGCTTATGTCCGGCGCCCGATCCCGGCCGCGGCAGATTACAAACTGGATATGACCCAGGTCGGTGAAGAAAATGTCCAGGGCCAGAACTGTGTCAAAAATAAAGTGATCGCGACCGGCCCCGACGGTGTCCCGCACGAATCCACTGTCTGGAGCGCCACAGACCTGAACAACTTTCCGATCAAAATTGAAACGGTCCAAAACGGCGCGACCGTCATCTTGCTTTTCAGAGACTTGAAGCTGGAGGCGCCCGATGCCGCGCAGTTCAATCCCCCGGCGGATTACAAGCAGTACGATGATTTCAGGAGTATGATGAGCAGCCGCGCCGGCACGCAAACACCGCACTGACGGAAACGAAGCGGCGCCGCCGCTCCCGGATCGGTCCTGCCCGAAAAGACATGTTCTGTTCTGGTTACACCTGATAGCAACGGCCTCGCCCGCAATCTAGAGTGACCTGTCCGATAACACTAAGGACGCAAAACGAAACCAGAATTACACTGAAACGAAAATCATTATTATGAAAAACACATTCCTAGTCATCGCCTTTGCCGCCATCACGGTCTTCGCGGCGGGCTGCAAACCGGCGGAGGAGCAATCCACCGCCCAGCAGCTTGACAAGGTCAAAACCGAAACAAAGGCGGACGCGCAGGAAATGAAGGACTACGCCTTCGCGCAAAAAGCCGAATTCGTGGCAAAAATGCAAGGGCAGTTGGACGCTCTCAAAAAGGATACGGAGGCGCTTTCCGCCAAAATCGAAAGCTCCAGCGATGCAGTCAAGGCTGATGCCAAACCCAAACTCCAGGCTTTGCGCGACCAGGCGGCCGGATTGAACAAGCAACTGGATGAAGCCAAAAACGCGACCGAGTCCACTTGGGACAGTGTCAAAGCCGGCACCGAAAAAGCCTATGCCGCCTTGAAGGACGATTTCCAGCAGGCCCGGCAGTGGGCGAGCGATAAGATCGCGCCTTGAAGCGAACTGCTATACTGAACTGAAAGAACAGAAATGAATATATCAAAATGTCCCCATTGTGGCGTCAAACTCGGCAATTTTCTTTATGCTGACGCATGTCCCCATTGCCACGAAGAACTAAAGAATAACACGAGGCCGCTCTCCGTCCCAAAGGAGAACTCCAAGACGGCAAAAGCTTGGCCAATTCGGTTGTTCGGACGGTTGCTTCGATTGGTTGAGAGTTGAGAGAATTCTTGTGAACACCCTGAAGATTATTTGTCTGACGATCATCCTGCTGGTCAAGCAAGCATGGTTGCTTCCCCAAACTGTCCTCACCGCCGTCAGGGAAAGGCGTCAGCAGGTCGTGCGAGCCGAACGTGAAATCGAACGCCTCGACCGGCTCCGCAACCCGTCAAATTATCAGGGAAAGTAATTTAAGGATTTAATATTGCGTTTCACATAGTTCACCAGCCATCTCCAGGAAAAACCCTGGGGATGCTTTGCGAAAAAGGTGCAACCCGGTGACGCCAACAGAGGGCGTGCCGCACAGCAGGCGGCTATCACGACTGCAAACCATTGGTTGATGTCTGGCTCGACCAGTCCGACGGAGGGCCGATCTGCTTACGGGATCCACCGACCGCACACAGGACAGCTTTCACCGTGACCATCAGCTCTGCGATGCTAAAAGGCTTGAGCAGCACCGTTACGGGTTCGAGGCAGGGGTTGCGGATAAATTCCTCCGTCGGCAAAGTACCTGTGGCCATGATGACCGGCAGCTCTATGCGAGTGGCGTGCAGCCTCTGGAGCAATTCCACCCCTGAGACCTTTGGCATGTTGTTATCCGTAATCAACAGGTCGTAGCGATTGACCTGAAGCGCCTCCCAAGCGTCGGCACCATCCTCGGCGGCATCGACGCGGTAGCCGAAATTAGCCAGCGTGCCCGTGACCAACTGGCGTATCGAGGCCTCGTCATCCACCACAAGAATGCGATGGAGGGGATTCGGTCCCTGCAGAGTCGCGCTGCCTGGCTCTTTCGCCAACCGGATGTCATCGTCGCTCACTTTAGCAACGTCGCGTGGAAACCCCTTCTTCGCTATGGGGTATTCCCCGTATGCATAGCTTCGGCTATTATGATGCGAATAATTGGCGCAGGAGAAAATTGCTCGGCTTCGTTTTCTCGAACCGGCCTTCAAAAACAGGCATATGGGGTGAACACCGGATAGTTTTGGATGACGCGCAAGTTTAAAGTGAGCCCTGATGCAAAATTCGCAAATGACCATCCTTATCGAAGATTCGGAGACGTTGGAGTTCCTGGCTGTCAACAATCAGTGGACAAAAAAACCCGGCCAAGCCGTGTGTTTTCCGTCCACCAGGGCCGCCTTTTCAGTGGCGAAAGGGGAGCCAATTGGAAAGTTCAATATAGTCCAGCATCTCTCCTTCAACCAGCAACTCATCAATCTGGATCACGGCAGCGGCAAGGGCAAAGGACCCCGCGTGGAGCCAAGCAAAGTTAGCGAGGGTCGCCTTCCAGAAGATGGACGTCGAAGCGTGAGCAGCGCTGGATAGACTGAAGATTCTCCATCATTTCAGTATGGTGATTGCGCTCAAACGGCCCTCGCCCCGCCGGTAAATCGCTTTCACAAACGAGTCAGCACGAAATCCGCCTGGTCCTTCCCAAAGTTCAAACCCTCCCTGCTCATTCGCGACGTAGTCTCCCTGACTCACGATTTCATGCAATTTCAAACGCCGCAAGTCTCTCGGAATCCCGGCTTTCGCGGATGCTGCGGGCTTATTTTTGGTCATCGTAATGTTCTTTCGCTGTTGCGCGCCGATTTTATCCAATCTCGCACATTACGCGACAAGCTGCATCCTTGCTATGGGGTGTTCTTCCCGCGCATCGGGTTTCACCCCATATGAATCGCACGATTCAACAATTACCATCTGTGCGATGAAAACCATGCACGCGAACAACAACGGTGGAAGTTTGAAAGCCGAAGCAGGGCTTTGGATTGACCATCGAGAGGCCGTTATCGTTGTCTTATCCAAAGACGGGGAAAAGACAAAGCGGATTGAATCGACCGGCGAAACGCAGCTTCGGCGATCCGGCGAACCTGCCACTGGCCGATTTGAATACAAGGCCGTTCCGGCCGATGATTCGCGCCAGAGAGCTTACACGGGACAGCTCGCACGCTACTACGACGAGATCGTTGCCTATCTTCGTGATGCTGGAGCGGTCTTGATCTTTGGGCCTGGCGAAGCCAAGGGCGAACTGAAAAAGCGATTCGAGATGGAGAAAACCGGCGCTCACATTGTCACGATGGAAACGACCGACAAAATGACCGAGTCGCAGATTGTGGCTTATGTCCGCCATCACTTTGACAATGAAGCGCCAAGACAGGGAGGTTGACTGCAGCGAAGTTTGTCTCCTCGCGCCAAATTGGGCGGTTGGTTCATTTGCATTTCGAGATATCGAAGCTTTGCACCATGACAAGGGCCTGCTCGTGTGTTTTTGCAAGGCGCTCCGGACATCGTCGGCCCGGGGAGAACACCCCATAGCGGATACGCCATCTGACAATGTATGTTGATTGCGTGAGAAACAAAACCTTTTACCAAGATAAAAACCAAACGTCCTCTGCCCCATCGCCGACGGCTGCAGCCAGGGAATTAGACCGAGAGGCAAAGGACTTTGCGCCGTCATCAGATGAGGTGGCCAGAAAGGCATATTTCAACTACGAAAACGAAGGCTCACGGTCGGGGCGCGATGTGCAACATTGGCTGACGGCGGAGGCAGACTTGATTGCGGAACGCAACCTCACCCGAGGTCATGGGTTTCACAACCGGACGTAAAACAACATATTCATTGGCAAGAAACATCGACGCTACCTCGCGCCGAAACGATTACACCAAGATTCAAGCGGAATTGTATTGCCATGCAACCACTCGTAGAACTTCCCCAACAGCCGGCGAAGAATTGCGCAAGGCTGCCGCCTCGGAGGCTGTTGGCCTTCGCAGGGGCTTCCTTCGGCGCGCTCGTCTTCGCTGGCGCGGTGCTCCTCCTTGCATTCGGTGGCGTGATCCTGGATAGCTATGGCAGAAGCAAGGCAGAACGGGCCTTTGCCAAAGCGTATCCAGGGTCCGTATTGCGAATCGGCGAACTGCATTACTCGCTGGGGGCCAATTGCCTCATCGCGGAGTCAGTCATCCTGAGTAAAACCAACTCCACACTCAAGGTTGACCGGGTTTCGCTGACGGGCGTTCGCTGGTCCCGGCTTTTTTGGGGAACGGCTCCTCTGGCTGATGTCCTTGCCAAGGCCAGCCTGGACGCGACGAATCTGGATCTGCAATTCCCCCAAGCGCGCTACGGAATCCGTTGCGCGCGCCTTCGCGCGTCGGTATCAGACTCGGAACTGATCGCCGAAGAGACCGAACTCCGGCCGTTGGTCGGAGATGAAGAATTCTTCGCCGCGCATGAGTTTCGAACGACGCGATTTCATGTGATCGCGCCTGAGTGCAGAGTGTTGGGTCTGGCGTATGACGAACTGTTTCAGGGAAAATCGTACCAAGCCCGCTCTATTCACCTTTCCCGGCCCTCCTTCGATGCGTTGGTCAATCGTGATAAGCCAGAGAGGCCATTTGTGAAATCTCCGCTCATGGTGAACGAGGCGTTGGCCGCGATCCGGCAACCGCTGCAAGTCGATAGCCTCAGTATTACCAACGGCCGCCTGAGATACTGCGAGCGTTTGGTCGCTGGCGCGGATCCCGGCGTGCTGACGATTTCGGAGGTGAATCTGTCCGCCGAGGGCATCGCCAATCGTGGCGAAGTATCGAGCGCCATCCAGATCCGGGCGCAGGGAGAACTCATGGAAGCTGGAACGCTGAAGGTGTTGATGTCGATTCCGATCACGCCACGGGATTTCTCATTCCACTATTCCGGTTCGCTTAGCACGATGGACCTGACCCGCCTCGATGCTTTCCTTGACATTGCGGAACACCTCCGGATTAAGTCCGGCAGCGCGCAAGAGGCGTCCTTCAATATCGACGTCATTGCGGGACAAGCTCGCGGCCGCGTGCGAGGAATCTACCAGAATTTGGAAATCGCTGTTTTGGATCAGCAATCCGGCACCGCAAAGCGGCTCGACCATCGCATCGCCTCGTTTTTGATGAACGAGCTGAAAATCCGAAGTTCCAACGCTCCGAACGCATCGGGTTCGATGAAGGAAGGGATAGTCAACTACGTAAGAGGACCGGGAGATGAGTTTCAGCAATTTGCCTGGTTCGCCCTGCGGACCGGCGTTCTGGATGTCATCAGCCATTGAAGAGCGGGCGGACCGTCATGATCCACAACTCGCCCCCCCGCTATTCAGACGCTCTCCGTGGAGACGGGTTGCAACAGCGGGATGAAGTCCAGTCGCGCCTCGCGCGCCACGGCTTGCAGATACTCACGCGTGCGGAAGGATTGCGGATCTTGAGGTTCGTCGGCCCCAATCAATGCGGTCAGGGCGCTCTCGCGTAAACTCCGACGTGGCAGCCACGCGTCAATCCAGACGTAAAGACCAAGCGGCAATTCATCCGCCGCACGGACCGAGACCACAATCACATCGGCGACGAGGGCGGCACCCACAGCCTCCATCAGGACTTGGATATCGTCCAAGGAATGGGCGTCATACCATATGTCACGGACGGGTTCCTCTCCGGCCAGTTGCGTTGCCAAGCGACACATCGGCATCCCCCAGCTTTGGGTCAATGGGTCCTGATAAGCTCCCACGATGTTTAAGGCATACTCTGATTTAGTCGGGGCAACGATTACTTCGCCGGAAAGAAGCTCAGCCGCATTCATAGGTTTTCAAACGCTGAACCAGAACTGTGCCCCAAAAACAAAGTCGCAGCTATGGGGTGTTCACCCCATAAAACGCGAGATGGGGAGAATACCCCATATCCCTTTAACCGGGCGCGGGCGCAATCTTTGAAGGGTCATCTCTCATGAACTCGGGAACATTATTTCATTGAGCTTAAAGCTCTTGCGCCGGAACCGGGACATGACTCGGCCGGCCCCCGAGGGGCGTGCTGGCGTGGCCAAGAGGATGAATTCCTGCGGTGCGGTTGGTTGCAGGAATCGCTTTCGATAGTCAAAAGAACATGCACACCTTGCCATTGCGCTTTCGAGACGGTTGGAAAGCCGGATATGCGCGTTTGCGCCCTAGCGCGATCGAACCGCCGTTGCGGGCCGAGCTGTTCAGCGTCGAACAACTGGCGCGCCATGCTAAAGCTCTGGCGGCCCACCACCAAACCGTTACCCGGCAAGGCTCCAACCGTCTGCTGCCCCGGTTGGATCAAAACGAAGACACTTTAAGAGATTTTAACCGCGCGACCCGGGCCGTAAATCCAAGCCGGCGCATCACTCCCGCCGCCGAATGGTTTCTCGACAACTTCTATCTGATCGAAGAGCAAATTCATATGGCCCGGCGGCATCTGCCCCGGGGCTACAGCCGGGAGTTGCCTCGCCTGTTAAACGGCCCTTCAGCCGGACTTCCACGCGTTTACGACATCGTGCTTGAATTGATCTCGCACGTGGATGCGCAGATTGACGCGGAGCCGCTCAACGCCTTCATCGCCGCCTACCAAACGCTAGGTTGCCTGAAGCTCGGCGAGTTGTGGGCCGTTCCCATCATGCTGCGCCTGGGTTTGATTGAAAATCTCCAGCGCATCACCGCCCGGTTAAGCATCGCGCGGAAGGATCGCGATCTGGCAGACTTATGGGTGGATCGGTTGCAGGAGATGGCGGAGAAGACGCCGTCCCTCCTTGTGGTGGTGGTGGCGGACATGGCGAAATCCAATATTCCCCTCTCCAGTTCATTTGTGGCTGAATTCTGCCAGCGTTTGTCGCTCCGCAATCCGGTCTTGCACCTGGCGCGCAGTTGGGTCGAACAACGGCTGGTTGAACAAGGGTTGTCCATCGAACAGCTCGTCCAACAGGAGAGCCAAAACCAGGCCGCCGACCAGGTTTCCGTCAGCCACAGCATTGCCAGTCTTCGTTTCTTGGGCGCCATGGACTGGAAGGAATTTGTGGAGTCCCTGAGTCTGGTTGAGGCGACTTTGCGCTCCGACCCGGCCGGCGTTTACAGCAAGATGGATTTTTCAACCCGTGATCGTTATCGCCACTCGGTCGAGTTCCTGGCCCGGCACAGCCAGCTCTCGGAAGCGGAAATCGCGCAACGCGCCATCCAACTGGCCACGGACAGCGCGCGGCAGAAAGGGCGCGAGGACCGAACCGCTCATGTGGGTTTCTATCTGATTGATAAAGGCCGATGCGTGCTCGGACGCACGGCACATGTGCGGTGGCCCTGGCGATCCCTCATCGAACGAGGCATCCACCGTTTTCCGCTGACCTTTTATGTGGGCGGTATTGGATCGCTCACTTTGCTCGCCACGTTCGAGCTGATGCATCTGGCCGGGTTAATTGATGCGTCAAGTTGGAAGCCGATTTTCTTCATCCCGGTATTCCTGCTTTGTGCCAGCCAACTGGCTGTGGCGCTGATGAATTGGCTATCCACGCTGCTGGTCAAACCCCGGCTGCTTCCGCGCCTGGATTATTCCTCCGGCATTGCCACGGATTGCGGCACGATGGTGGTGGTTCCCACGATGCTCACGAACCCGGCTGGCATTGACCGCCTCATAGAGACGTTGGAAATCCATCATCTGGCAAATCGAGATGAGCGCCTTTGCTTCGCTCTGCTGACGGATTTCCGCGACGCACCAGAGGAGGTTCTGCCAGGAGATCAAGCCCTGGTTCAGCGGGTGCGGGCTGGAGTCGAGATGCTGAACCGGAAGTATCCTTCCGGGAAACAGACCGTCTTTTTCTTATTTCATCGACCGCGCTGCTGGAATGCCGGAGAAGGCTTATGGATGGGTTACGAACGCAAGCGTGGAAAGCTCACGGAGCTTAACGCTCTCCTCCGAGGCGGTTCGCGCGAATGCTTTTCTGAGATCGTGGGGGAGGCGGCCATCTTGCCGTCCATCAAGTATGTCATTACGCTCGACACCGACACCCAATTGCCCCGCGAAGCCGCCCGACAGCTCGTCGGGACGATGGCCCATCCGCTAAATCATCCGGTATTTGACGGCGCCCGCGGGATAGTCGCCGAAGGTTACAGCATCTTGCAGCCGCGCGTCGGGGTGAGTCTGCCCAGCGCCCGGAGATCGTGGTTCGTGCGGCTCTTTGCCGGCGAGGCGGGCATTGACCCCTACACGCGGGAAGTGTCCGACGTTTATCAGGACCTTTTCCAGGAAGGCTCGTTTATCGGAAAGGGCATTTACGATGTGGATGCCTTCGAGCAAGCCTTAGCCGGGCGCTTCCCGGAGAATACCATTCTGAGCCATGACTTGCTGGAAGCGTGCCACGCTCGCTCCGCTCTCGTGAGCGATGTGGAATTTTACGAAGATTATCCTTCTCGCTACAACGTTGATATTGGCCGGCGTCACCGCTGGATTCGTGGCGACTGGCAAATCACGCATTGGCTCCTGCCGCGGGTCCCCGGTTCTGACGCCCGTCGCATTGCCAATCCGCTTTCTACTCTTTCCCAGTGGAAGATTCTCGACAACTTGCGGCGCAGTCTCGTCCCCGTTGCCCTGATGTTTCTCATATTGGGCGCCTGGTTGCTCCTTCCTGAAAAGGATGGTCTGGGATTGCTGTTTGTCCTTGGGATCATCATCCTCCCCGGATCGCTGTCGGCGCTGGTGGATTTGTTTCGCAAGCCGGCTGATATGCCATGGATGATGCACCTGCGTGCAGTGGTCGGGTCCTATGGCCGGCAACTCGGCCAGATCTTCCTTACCCTTGCTTTTCTACCCTACGACGCCTTCATCAGCCTGGACGCCATCGGAAGAACGCTGCTGCGCTTGCTCTTGACGCACAAAAGGCTTCTCGAATGGCAAACGTCAAGCGATTCCGAACGGACAACTCGTGCTAACCTCTTCGGCTTCTATGCCACGATGTGGATCGCGCCGGTTGCCGCGCTGGCGGCCGGACTTTTCCTGGCCATCGCGCAGCCAGCTCAACTGTCATTGGCCCTGCCGATCCTTGGTTTGTGGCTCGCGGCTCCCTGGATCGCTTGGTGGATCAGCCAGCCTATTGAATCCCCGACCCCAGCCCTGACCACAGATCAATTGGCCTTTCTGAGGCGGACCGCCCGCAAGACGTGGCATTTTTTCGAGACCTTCGTCACCGAACGAGAGAACTGGCTGCCGCCGGACAATTTTCAGGAAGTCCCCGTTCCGACGATCGCCTCGCGAACATCGCCCACGAATATAGGCATGGCTCTCCTCGCCAATCTGGCCGCGTGGGATTTGGGGCATCTTTCGGCGGGTGGTTTGGTGCGGCGCACCCAAGACACCCTTGCCACGATGCAACGGCTCGAACGGTACCGGGGGCACTTCTACAACTGGTACGAAACCCTCACGCTCCAACCACTCCGCCCGCTCTATGTTTCGAGTGTGGACAGCGGCAATCTGGCGGGACATTTACTGACACTCGGCGCCGGACTTAAGGAACAGGCCGAAGAGAACATTTTCCGGCCCGAGATTTTTGCGGGTCTGCGTGACACATTACGGATTCTCTGTGACTTGGCCCCAAAAAACGCCGCGCTAACCACGCTCGACGAAGAATTAAGACAACCGCCTTCCAATCTGCGGGCGGTGATTATTCTTTTGGAAAGGGCGGCAGGCCAGGCGGATAAAATCGCTGTTTCACTGGCGAACGAAAATGAAGAACTCAAAGGGTGGTCCCTGGCTCTGAAGCGAGACTGCGAGGCACATTTGGCAGACATTCTTTTCCTGGCGCCGTGGCTGGCTTTGCCAACCCTAAGTCTTGGCACCCGAAGCGAGGAGCGTCCGAGCCAAGTTTCCGTGAACACAAGTGAAAGAAACACCTTCTTGATGCCAGCGGCCGCAAAACTTGAGAAGGAGATCGCCCGGCTTGACCAAGCACCAACCTTGCGGGAAGTTTCACTGCTTGACTCTTCCCTCGGTCCTTTGATCGAAGCGGCCTTGCAAGACCTTCCCGTTCAGCCGACCCAACCACGGCAGGAAAAACAAAAGCATTACCTTGCTGAACTCTCGCGCTGCCTGCAGGAAGCCAGCGACCATGCCTGCCAGCGGCTGGTTGCTCTGGAGTCTTTGGCCAGAATATGCGGCGAACTAGCCGCGATGGATTTTCTTTTTCTGTTTGACGCGGCGAGAGACTTATTCTCCATCGGTTTCAACGTCACAGAACACCGCTGTGACAGTAGCTTTTATGACCTGCTGGCCTCAGAGGCGCGCTTATGCAGTTACGTTGCCATCGCTTTAGGGCAGGTTCCGCAGGACCACTGGTTCTCCATGGGCCGTCTGCTTGTCGCGTCGCGGGGCGGGCCGATCCTGGTTTCGTGGAGCGGCTCGATGTTCGAATACTTGATGCCACTTCTGGTCATGCCCAACTACGAGAACACTTTGCTCGATCGGACTTGCAAAGCGGCGGTGCAACAGCAAATCGAGTTTGGGCAGTCGCGCGGCGTACCCTGGGGCGTTTCCGAATCGGGCTACAACCGGACCGATGTTCACCTAAATTACCAATATCGTGCCTTTGGCGTGCCGGGCTTGGGTTTGAAGCGAGGATTGGCCGAGGACTTGGTCATCGCCCCTTACGCCAGCGCGCTGGCCCTGATGATCGTGCCGCGGCCCGCTTGCGAGAATCTGCAACGCATGGCGGTCGAGGGCCGCGCAGGCGCCTACGGCTTCTACGAAGCGGTTGATTATACGCCAACCCGTTTGCCGCCGGACGAAAAGAGCGCGACCATCCGCTCCTTCATGGCGCATCACCAGGGAATGAGCTTGCTGGCTTTGGTGAATCTGTTGCTGGACTATCCTATGCAACGCCGCTTCATGGCTTGTCCATTGCTCAAGGCGGCCGATTTGCTCTTGCAGGAACGTCCGCCGAAGACCTCCCCGAGTGTGCTGACCGAAGATTTGGAATTGGCGGAATCGCGGACGTCTGCCGGAAGCGGTGAAGCCTTCATGCGGGTTTTCACCAATCCGTCCTCACCGGCACCGGACGTGCATCTTTTGTCCAACGGCCGCTATCATGTGGCCATCAGCAGTGCCGGTGGCGGCTACAGTCGATGGCGCGATCTGGCGGTCACTCGCTGGCGGGAGGACGCCACGCGCGATTGCTGGGGCACCTTTGTTTATCTGCGCGATCTGGCGACGGGAGAGTTTTGGTCTGCCACCCATCAGCCCACCTTGTGCGCGGCCAAAGGCTACGAAGCCATCTTCACGCAGTCGCGCGCGGAGTTTCGGCAACACCAGGCCGACTTCGAGATCCATACCGAAATCAGCGTGTCGCCGGAAGACGACGTGGAGTTGCGCCGCATCACCATGACCAATCGCTCCTCCGTGACACGCGTCCTGGAAGTGACCAGCTACGCGGAAGTGGTGCTCGCCAGCCCGGACGCTGACGCGGCCCATCCCGCCTTCAGCAATCTCTTTGTGCAAACAGAATTCGCGCAAAAATCCTCCGCCATTCTTTGCACTCGCCGCGCCCGTTCCCAGGAAGAGAAGCCGCCGTGGCTTTTGCATCTCATGGTGTGTCAAACGGGGGAACAAGGGGAAATCTCCTGCGAAACTGACCGCACCCGGTTTGTCGGGCGTGGCGGGACCTTGGCCAATCCCGCCGCGATGCAGAACCTATCGCCTTTGTCCAACACCGTTGGCTCCGTGCTAGATCCGATCGTTTCACTGAGGCGGACGATCACTTTGCCGCCCCACGAAACCGCTGTCATTGACCTGGTACTTGGCGCGACCGAAAATCGGGACGCCGCTCTGGCGCTCACGGAAAAATATCAAAGCTCCCGCATGGCCGACCGCGCCTTCGATTTGGCCTGGACCCACAGCCAGGTGACGTTGCGCCAGCTCAACGCCTCGGAGCCGGACGCTCAACTCTACGGTCGTTTGGCCAGCGCGTTGATTTATGCCGACCCGGCCCGCCGGGCCAATCCCAGCGTGCTGCTCAGCAACCGGCGCGGTCAAAGCGGTCTTTGGAGCTACGGCATTTCGGGCGACGCTCCGATCGTCCTGCTTCGCATCAGCGACATGGACAAGATTGATATCGTGCGGCAGTTGATCCAGGCGCACTCCTATTGGCGGATGAAGGGACTGACGGTGGACCTCGTCATCCTGAACGAAGACGTTTCTGTTTACCGCCAGCCCTTGCAAGACCAGATCACCAACTTGATTGCTTCCGGCATTGAAGCGCAAATGCTGGACAAACCGGGCGGCATCTTCGTTCGGCGGCTCGAACAGATTCCCAACGATGACCGGGTTCTGCTGCAAGCCGCGGCACGAATTTTTCTGGACGATGAAAAGGGAACTCTGAAGGAGCAACTGGAATATCGAAGTGTTTTGGAGCCTTTGGTTCCAGCCTTGACGCCCACCCGCTTCGGGAATTCGGATTTGCCCACGCCGCTCCCGGCGCGCGAGCTGATTTTTTCGAACGGCTTGGGCGGCTTTACCCGCGACGGCCACGAATATGTCATCACCCTTCAGCCCGGCCAGATGACGCCGGCGCCGTGGGTCAATGTGCTGGCCAATCCCCATTTCGGGACGGTCATTTCCGAGAGTGGGGCCGCTTACACCTGGGTGGAAAACTCCCATGAATTTCGGCTGACGCCTTGGAGTGACGATCCCGTCCAGGACACCACGGGCGAGGCCCTCTATATACGCGATGAGGAGACGGGGCAGTTTTGGTCGCCCACGCCGTTGCCCGCGCGCGGTGCAACGCCTTATGTCATTCGACATGGCTTTGGTTACACTGTGTTTGAGCACACCGAAAACGGCATCGCCTCCGAGTTGTGGGTCTATGTGGCGATGGACGCTCCGGTCAAGTTCAGCGTTTTAAAATTGCGCAACGTCTCGGGGCAGCCGCGCAGCTTGTCGGTCACCGGTTACTGGGAATGGGTGCTGAGCGACTTGCGACAGAAAAGTCTGCTGCACGTGCAAACCGAAGTGGACCTCAAGACGGGAGCGTTGCTGGCGCGCAATTATTACAACACCGAATTTCCCGACCGCCTCGTCTTCCTTGATGTGAATGATACCACGCGAACTCTCACTGGCGATCGCAAGGAGTTTATTGGCCGAAACGGAAGCTTGGCGCTGCCTGCGGCGCTGAAACACACCCGTCTTTCCGGCAAGGTCGGCGCGGGGCTTGATCCGTGCGGCGCGGTGCAAGTCACTTTCAATTTGGAAGACGGCCAGGAGCGTGAAACGAGTTTTCGTTTCGGGGTGGGCCGCAATGCCGCTGATGTGCAGAATCTGATCTGGCGCTATCGCCGGGCAGACGCCAGCCGTGTCGCGTTCGAAGGTGTTTGTGAATATTGGAACCGAACCCTCGGCGCGGTCAATGTGGACACGCCTGATCCTGCTGTCAATGTGATGGCGAATGGCTGGTTGTTGTACCAGACGCTGGCCTGCCGCCTGTGGGGCCGGACGGGATTCTATCAATCGGGCGGCGCCTACGGGTTCCGTGACCAGTTGCAAGACGTCATGGCGCTGGTCCATGCCGCGCCATCTTTAACTCGGGAGCATCTGCTTCGCGCAGCCGCGCGTCAATTTCGCGAAGGCGACGTGCAGCATTGGTGGCATCCCCCGTCCGGGCGGGGTGTGCGGACGCACTTTTCCGATGACTACCTGTGGCTGCCTTACGTCACCTGCCGTTACGTTTCCTGCGTTGCGGACACTGGGGTGCTCGACGAAAAGATTCCCTTCCTGGAAGCCCGGCCGGTCAAGCCGGAAGAGGAATCATACTATGATCTGCCGAATCGCTCCGAAGAGTCGGCCACGCTTTACCAACATTGCGTCCGGGGCATCGAGCGCGGATTGAAATTCGGCGAACACGGTCTGCCCCTGATGGGGTGCGGCGACTGGAATGATGGCATGAACCGAGTGGGCAACCAGGGACGTGGCGAAAGCGTATGGCTGGCTTTCTTTCTTTACGACGTCCTCGTCCAGTTTGCTCCAATAGCCAACTCGCACCGCGACCCCGCCTTTGCCGAACGTTGCCTGGCCCAGGCTCGGCAACTGCAACAGAACATCGAACGGCACGCCTGGGACGGTGCGTGGTATCGCCGCGCCTATTTCGACAACGGCGAACCTCTTGGCTCCCAGACCAATCCGGAATGTCAGATTGATTCCTTGCCGCAGAGTTGGTCGGTGATCAGCGGTGCAGGCAATCCTGAGCGTTCCAGCCAGGCGATGGAATCGGTTGACCAGCGGCTGGTCCGGCGTGACGCTGGGCTGATTCAATTATTTGATCCACCTTTCGACAAGTCATCGCTCAATCCCGGTTACATCAAAGGTTACATTCCTGGTGTGCGCGAGAACGGCGGCCAATACACTCACGGCGCGATTTGGACAGCCATGGCCTTCGCTCTCATGGGAGAAAGTGAACGCGCCTGGGAACTTTTCGCGCTGCTCAATCCCATCCATCACGGAGGAACGCCCCAACAAATCGCCACCTACAAAGTGGAACCTTATGTCGTCGCCGCGGATGTCTATGCGGTGGCGCCCCACACCGGACGGGGCGGTTGGACCTGGTACACAGGTTCCGCCGGCTGGATGTATCGGCTGCTGATCGAAACGCTGCTGGGCGTGAACCTCGTCGGTAATCAACTGCGGCTGACGCCACGCCTTCCGAAAAACTGGACGACCTGCAAGATCCATTACCGCTACCGGCAAACTGTCTATCACATCACTATCATCCAGCTTATCCCTAAATCGCCTGGTTCGAATCAGATCTTTCTCGACGGAAAAGAACTTGCAGTGCAGATGCTTCCCTTGGTGGACGACCGCCGTGAGCACTCCGTCGAGTTTAGAGTCCTAACTGAGACTGAGGTAAGCGCCCCCGAAAACCAGTCCATCCTGGAACCTCGGACCAGCGTAGTGTCGCCAGCCGACATCTCGTGACTCATTTTGCTTTCGCGAGCAACATCGTGAACACTTCGTGGTTGAGATTCTCCATATCTTTACTCACACCTGCCAACGCACGGGCGCGATCGGGTTGAGGCTCGTTTTCGCCGGCGATCGTTGCCAGGTTGCCAGGCATAACTGAGCGCCTCGGTCTGGGTTAACAGCAACGTCAGCTCAAATTCATCGCCGCTTTGATCCAGTAGTTCCTTCTTCGTTGTGGAAGCAATCGCGGCGCGCGTGGCGGTCTCCCCAATTGGGAGTCGTGTATCGTCCAGATGGATCGAAGAGTCTTGTTTGGCAAATTCCTCCAACAGCTTTGCTCCAGTCCCGGAAACGGTGGCAATTCGTTTGACCAGGTTCTTCACATCAGAATGTTCCCGCTTAATGAAGCGCAGCAAGCTGACATCTTTTTGGTCATCCAGAAGTTGATGGAGCAAACTGTAGCAATTGTTTCGTGTTGATAGCGCAGTTCCGCTCTCAGGCCCCGAGTCGGCCTTTGGCGGTTGGCAACCGGTCAGGGCGCAAGCGATCGCTAACATCGCCGTGAGCAATGGGCGGATGGTCTTTCTAACCGCCAGCATGTGCAGGCCTCTTATTAATTCATGGCAGTGCATGCTTCAAATGCTCGTTCACTACCAGAATGGATCCACGACGTTTTTGATATCAGGGTCCTTTGTTGAGGAGGATTCGGCTCTGAATGATTTGGCCAGATCTGTTAGCTCCTTTGTCATGGTGGCGATATAAGCATCATCGAATCGCGAGCCTTTTAGGTCCGTCATTTTATCCACCGTTGCTTGATGTTTCGTCTCCAGGCTTTCAGGTAAGGTCAGGCCCTTTTGCTGCGCCAGCGCTTTCAGGCCGTCATTGACCGTGGCGTCCTCCTTCACTATCAAATGACCGACTTCCCGCACTTCATCGCGATTCCCTTTCAGGTTGGCCATTTCCCCCAGCCTCATCTCGGTCACGCCGCCTTGGATAGCCACCTGTATAAAATCCTTGTCCGCCTCGGAGACCTCAGGGGCTCCATTCGCATGCGGAGTCGCAATGATGGATCCCGCCCCTACCAGAGCCGTGCCCAATACGACCGATATTAAATTGTAGATACGATACGCTTCATAAAATCGAGTCTTAAATGTTCAACCGCCAATAGATTCCGTGTTCGTGAACGGCTTTCGAGCAAATAGTCGCATCAGACAGAGTTGCAGTATAAAGGATGTTCTACAGGCCTGGTCCGCGCTATGGGGTCTTCACCCCATTAACCCGGTTTAGCGTCCCTTTGACGGAGATTGAGGGCGACTTTCCGTCAATTGGCGGTCCAGAGCAACGCGGACTGATCTGCGTGGTCGAAGAGCGGTAAACGTCCGACGGCTGTCCTGGACGACATGCGGGCGAAACGGAATTGCCACAGATCCTGACCGGTAAAGAAGTGCCAAAAGTTGCCGACAAATTGCCGACACAGAACGCGCCAAAATGCTGTATTTATATATTACAACCGGAAAATGCCGAAACGTGACACAACCATTGTAAACATTGATCCCATTCGGGTTTTTGTGTCATACATCGTATTGACTCTATACGGGTTGCGTCCCCGCACGGGAGCCTTGAGCACCTGACATCGCACTCGCCCGACTTGTGTCAGTGGCGAAGGCCCGCGGATGCACCAACGCCGCAGGTCCGCCGCTGTGCGGGCGAAGATGGCAGCGGCTGCCAGAGCGAGATGGGGCAAAATCAAAGCGACGGAAGCAGGGGAACCCGCGGTTTCCAAGCCGATTTTATCGAGATGACGCGGTTGAGTTGACTTGTCGTTAAAACTTTAAGATCTATCATCCTGCATAAGGAACGCTAGTGTAGTGTGTCATAATTAGCTAGTACTGATGTGATTTTGGGTCAGGACCAGGAGTTGGCGACGCAGAGCTAAATTCTCGAGAAGGAGATTTCGACGAGATTTGAGAACGGCTGCGGCCAGGCGCAGCAGAAAAGTCAGCCAGCAAAGCATGCCCGATCATCCAACCGAATTCACCGGCCGCCGAGCATTTTTCAGCCGGATAGAATTATTGCCAACGAAGGGCCTGGAGCAGCGACGGGGGTGAGACATTCGAGGCGCCATTTGTGATGGAACTTCGCCTGGATTCGCCGGGGGTAGAAGGAGCGCTGCTGCGCTGTCCGATCGCGGATCAGGCGGGAGCCCCCAGTCGAATCCTCTTTTCCACCCCGAACGATCCTGTTCAGCGGATGAGAATGACCGTTTACAGCAGCTCCGACGAAGCGCGAACGTGGGGCTGCGCAGGCAGATTGGCACGGAGAGGATTCTCCCGTTTTCCCACCATTCCATGACAAGCCCCGTGTTCGTCAGGTCTTGGCCCATTACCACGCTGCCCGATATTCTGCGGAATATCGGGTTGCGGAAATTGGGGTTTGGATTCGATTTTCTCAAGAAAATTCTTGTGCTTTGTTGGGCGGCGATTTGTAATTCACGGGAACATTTTAACCAGAACCGCAGCTATTGCAATTGATGAGCCGTTTGCTTTTACCCGCCGTTTATTTTCTCACCTCTCCAGGTGAAAACGGCTTTTTCTGGGCGCAAAGGACGGTTCAACACGAAACCCATGAAACAACGCAACTTTAACAAATCCAAAGGGTTACAACCCCACTGTACAGTCACAGGAGACAGGAAGATAACATCAGCATATTAAAAATCCCTGGTTCAGGTCTCTAAGATACATTGTCTAATTCGTAGGGCCACCCGCCAACGCAGCCACAAAAGGAAACTCCCGACCAAGGGACAGACAAAAAAAGGCGGCAGTAAACGATCCCAGCCCAGAGGGCGGGGCTTTTAAACATGGTCCTCCATAGGAGGCCGTCGCAGCATCGCCCGCACCGCCACTGGAGCCTCTCCCTGTGATACTGCCCGTCACCCCTGCCGCCGCTATTTCGCGGCAGTGCCGAAGCGCACACCGCTCACGTACGGACCAACCGATAGGTTCGCCTCGGCGGCGGTCTTGGTAAGCTTCCCGTTCAGCCGCAGGTTATCGATCATCACCCCCTGAACCGTGTGCTGAGTATCGAGGCCGTTGAAGAAAGATCTTGGAGCACGCCTGCCTGTGACAGACACGTCGGCATAAGTGACGTCGCGGACATTCCCGCGCTCGGCATCTTTCGAGTAAAAATTCTTGCAGATCACGATCACCAGCAGATCCGGCACGTAATGATCTTGGGGGGCCTCCAGGTACCGCTCGTCGCGGCTGCCCTGCAAGCGCGGAGCGGGACTGACGTCGTCGGTCTCGACCCGGATAGTCGCATACCGGATGTCATGGACCAGTGCTCGGTCGCCGCACTGGATGTCCATAGCGATGTGTGTCGTCCGGATGATGTCGCAGTCATGAAACTGGACTTGCGCAATCTCGGGCGCCGACGTCTCGGCCCCGATCTCCAGCGCGCGCCCCCAGTCGCACCAGATGACCAGGTCGTGGACCTGCACATTCCGCACCGGCCTTTCCTGGAACCCGTCCCGGCCCCAGTTGAGCCCTTTGAGCACGATGGCGTCATCGAACGAGCGGACGAAGGAGTTGCGGATGACGACGTCCTGGCTGTTGCAGATGTCGATGCCGTCGGCGTTGTAGCGCCATAGTCCGACCAGCTTGACGTTGGCAATCTCGACGTTTCTGCAGCCGAAGGCGCTGAGGCACCAGACGTCCGAGTCGCGGAGGATGACGCCCTCGACCTTTACGCCGTCGCAGTCCGTCATCCGGATACAACCGCCGCCCTGGCCCCGCTCGTACTCGCTCGTATCAATGATGCCTCGGCCCAAAATCCGCACGCCCGAGGCCCCGCGCGCCTCGATCGCGGTGTAAACGACCGCCCCGCCGGCGAGGTAGAGGGTCTCGCCGCTTTTGAGCTGGATCTTGCCTGGCCGGTGAACGCCCGGCCCAAAGAACCGCACCCCGGCCTGATCGCTGCTTGGCACGTCGGTCTCCGCGGGATCGCCGAACAGGTGTAGCGCGTGATGCGGACCGTCCACTTCGACAGTCACCTGCCCGGCCTTCGGGAGCGCAAAGGTGATGATCCGGCCGTTGACGGCGGGATGGATCTCCCGCGCATTTGGCCGCACAACGACGTTAGTGAAGGACCGTTTCGAAGTGATCTCCACGGTCACCGGGCCAGCCATGCCCCAGTGGGCGAAGCCTGCGAACTCGGCCTGGTCGACGGGGCGCTGGTACCCCGGCCACACCTGGTTGAACGGCACGGCCGACACTCGACAGGAGTAAACCGAGACAGGCTGTCCGTTGACTCGGAGCGCGTAATCCTCGCAGAGTTTCTCACCTGGCGGCGCCGTCCAGATCGTCGCCGGGGCGGCGGTTTGGCCCGCTGCCATTACTCTTAGCAGAGCTAGGAATACCAGCATGGCCAACCATCGAATCGTTACGTTCCGTAGCATGACTGGACTGAGTATCCAGGGCTGATTGCCGTCCCGCAATGCCGGAAAATCAAGCACGGCCTACCCCCCAGCGGGAATCTGGAACAGCGCGTGATGAACAGAAAGAACAGGACAGAGTCCAGGCGCTGTCCTGCCGCGCGGGCCGAGATCCGCTGATGCTGTTCCAGCCGTCCGATTACTTTCAATACCTCGACTTTCTCTTCCCCTTTGAAGCCTCCTGGTAAGACGCAAGAGCGGTTCCAATCTTCAGCTGCGCCCGGACTGCCTAACGCATTCGATGGGGTGCTGTCAGGGTAGGCCAGTGGCTATTTTTCAACAGTAGCGCCAAAGGACGCCGTTCCAGCCGGACGGAATTATTGCCAACGACAGGCCCGACCCCTCGTGCATCCAGCCTGG
>JBKQWF010000160.1:0-7525 GCA_052139695.1 Limisphaerales bacterium | reverse complement strand
CCCAGGTTGCGAGGAACGTCCCCCTGTCACGGAGCGACCCCGGAGGCCTCCCCTTGTCGCGGAGCGACCTCGGATATTAGCCAGACACGCCAGTGTCTGGTGATATCCGCCAGAGTTTTTCCGTCCTGAAGGGACGGTGGACTCGCACAACGAAAAATATCTCTGGCGGATATCACCAGACACTGGCGTGTCTGGCTAATATCCGAGGTCGCTCCGCGACAAGGGGAGGCATCCGGGGTCGCTCCGTGACAGGGGGACGTTCCTCGCAACCTGGGCTGAGTGATTTCAATCCTTGGAAGGATTGTTTCCGCCCGTCAGCCACAGTCGAAACGAGTTTTACGCAGATTGGGTCTCCAAAAACGTCCAAACTCAAGGGGCTGAGCAGAAGCTCAGCCCCACCCTCTGTTCAGTGTGGCGAGAGTGAAATAGGCTCTGTATATGTATGTACGTATATACGATTCCCGGCTTTCCCCGGGACAACCGCTTCCAAGAGAAGAATTGTGTTCACACCCCCGGGCTCCAGACAACGGAAAAGGCACTTCACAGGATCGCCACACAATGGTAGTACTAATGGAACGCGTCTTGAGCAACGCACGACATGGAAATCAAGACCATAAAAATACTTCTCGTCGAGGACAGTTCTGACGATGTCTTCTTTTTGGAGAGGATGCTGCAAAAGGACGCCGGCACGCATTTTCACATCGAGCCGGTCAGCACCCTGGCGGCGGCCCTGGTCCGTCTGGAGGGCGCCGATATCGACGTCATCCTGCTGGACTTGACCTTGCCTGACAGTGATCGGATGGAGACGTTCCACGCCATCAAAGCCAAGGGCAATGGCCGTCCGATTATTATCCTCAGCGGGGTGGATGATGAAACCCTCGCCGTCAATGCCGTTCACGCCGGCGCCGAGGATTATCTGGTTAAGGGCCGGGTCGATAGCGAGCTGCTGATGCGCGCGATCATTTACGCCATTGAGCGGACTGAATTCAAAGGGGAGATGATCAAGGCGCAGGAGCGGTATCGGGGTATTTTTGAGAATTCCGTCTCGGGCATTTTTCAGACCTCGCCTGAGGGCACCTACCTGGACGTCAACCCCGCGTTGATCCGCATTTACGGTTACGATAGCCGGGACGATTTGATGTCCCGCATCAAGGACATTGCCAAATTGCTTTATGTGGACTCCAACCGCCGGGCGGAATTCGTCAAGATCATGGACGAGCGCGGCGAGGTGCGTGATTTCGAGTCGCAAATCTATCGCAAGGACGGGTCCGTCATCTGGATTTCGGAGAACGCTCGCGCGGTGCGCGACCAGCACGGCAAAATCCAGTACTTCGAGGGCATGGTGCAGGATGTGACCGCGGCCAAAGAGGCGCAGGAGAAATTGCGCTTTTCCGAATTGCGCTTCCGTTCCATCTGGCAAAAGTCCTTCGACGGCATGCGGCTGACGGATGAGCAGGGGACGATCCTCGCCGTCAATACTTCCTTTTGCCAAATCGTCGGCTTGCCGGCCAGCCAGTTGGTCGGCCGCCCTTACACCGCCATCTATGCCGCGGACCAGGAGTTGACCGAAATGGCGCAGAAATATCAGCAGCGCTTCGCTGACCGGAGCATCGAAGGCCAGATTGAGCGCCGGGTGGTTTTCCGTTCCGGCAGGACGGCGGACGTTGAACTGTCCAATTCGTTTATCGAAGTTGAGGAAGGGCGGTCCCTGCTCTTGACGGTGTTCCGCGACGTAACGGTGCGCAAGCTGGCGGAAGAGCGCGAGCGCCGCAGCAACGCCGAGTTGGCCCGCAGCCAGGCAGAATTGCGCAAGAAAAACGACATCCTCGAGGACGATCTCAAAATGGCGCGCGATATTCAGCAGGCCATTCTGCCGCAGCAGTATCCCATCTTTCCTCCGGGAGCGGCGGAGGATTCGAGCCTGCTGCGCTTTTGCCACCGCTATCATCCGACCGGGCAGGTCGGAGGAGATTTTTTCAACGTGCTGGCCTTGTCGGACACCAAGGCGGGTCTTTTTATCTGCGACGTCATGGGGCATGGAGTTCGTTCCGCTTTGGTGACCGCGATGGTGCGCGGACTGGTCGAGGAGCTGCGCCCCATCGCCCTTGAGCCGGGACAACTGTTGACGCGCATCAATTCCGATCTGCGCGCCATCCTCAAGCAGACCGGTTCCCCCTTGTTCACCACCGCCTTTTATATGGTGGCGGATTTGGAGCGGCGGCAGATTCTCTATGCCAACGCCGGCCATCCGAAGCCCTTCTTGATCCACCGCCTGAAAGGCACGGTGGAAGAGTTGAAAAGCGCCGATGGACGCGCCCGGCCCGCCTTGGGGTTGTTTGCGGAATCGAGCTATCCGACCGCCTCGCGCGACTTGTCGGCAGGCGACTTGATCATGTGTTTTACGGACGGCCTCTACGAAGTGGAAGGCGCCGCCGGCGAACAATTCAGCCAGGACCTTTTAATGGAAGCGGTGCGCAAGCACGCCACCCTGCATTGCGCCGACCAATTCACCGCCCTCATGGAGGAAATCCGCCAATTCTCCGTCAACCACGAGTTCTCCGACGACGTCTGCCTCGTCGGCATGGAAGTCTCCGAGCAGTTTTAACTCACCAAATCCAGCCGCAGGCTTGAGCCAGGCGGACGAAGAGGTACGCCATCGCGCCGGTGGCGGACTGAATAGTCTACGCCGCGACAGTCTCAAATAAGTTCGGCTGAATCGGTCGGTCCGGGCTGCTTTTTGGCGCCACTTGTTTGCTTTCGAAGTTGAATACGAGTGCCTCGACGATGGACTTCCTGTTCTCTTCTTTGCCCCCGCCGTGGTAAAAGTGATCTTTGGTGACAATGTTGAATTTCGACCAATACTTCGGGATCATCTCGTTAGCTCGATAATCGTTGTGGTGCCAGGTGGAGAGAATGAACCGGGCTGGCGTCGCCGATAGGAGCTCGCACAGCTTGGCTTCGTTTTCCTCAGTCCAGCCGTTGTAATAATCCACGTAACGCCCGAAATATGGCGGGTCGCAGTAGATCACGTCGCCGGCTTGCCCCATAGGTATCACGTCTTCAAATGGCCGGTTCAGGAACTGCCAGTTGGGTTTAATCAATAGGGAGCATGCTTTCACTTGGTTAACGATTTTCGTCACGTAGGCGTCCCGGAATCGGTCCGGCTTCTGACAGAAAGGGATGTTCCACTTGCCACTCTTGTTGAACCGCATCATACCATTGAACCCGGCCCTGCTGAGGAAGAGCAGGTCAAGCGGCTCGAAGGTCATGTTGAACCGGTCCCTCACCAGCCGAAAATGAACGTACCCATCGTCATCCGCAGTGCGCAAGAGCTTTGCCTCCTTTTCAAGGAACTTCTTCACGAGCGCAGGACTTATCTTGCCACCTTGAATGTGGGAATAGAACCGGATGATGTGCGGATTGGTGTCGCTCATTACAGCCTGCGCGAAGCCCATGTTGAACCCCACAACGCCCGTTCCCAGGAACGGCTCTATCCATCGGCCCTCACGGGACGGGATCAAGTCTCTGATCCAGGGCACCAACTTTGTTTTGATGCCCTGGCTTTTGATCGGCGGGACTATGACTTTGAACATGGCGGCTAGCGGGTTTTGCTCTTGGTTTTGGTTTTGATCGGGTTAATCAGGCTCGCGTCCCCTTTCTTGAATTCGATGTAGTCCCTTAGCTTTGTGATCGGGACCGCCTTGCCTTTTTTCATCATGGTGGCGACTTTGTAGTTCATCCAGTATTCATCGAACCAATCCTCCCCGAGCCTGGCAAACACGCCATCGCATTTTAGAATATCCTCGATCCAAGTGATGGACCCGATATTGGCAGTGTTGCCGCTGCCTTGATGGTCGCTGGCCAGTTCCCATTTCTCGCACGCGAAGAATTGGAAGTCTTTAATGACCGACGTGATGCTCTTTAGCTCGGTCACTCTAAGCACGCGCCGATGTCCAACGGCCTCCTTGGGCGTCGTTTCATCGGCTATTTCATCGGCTGTCATGACCTTTGTTTCCTCGATTTTCTCGGAGTCAGCACGGGTGTAAATGATCCCCAGGCAGAAGTGGCCGATGTAGTCGGCATAGGGGAACTGGATGTTCTTGGCTTCCGTGCGCTCCCTAAAGTAGGCGCCGTGACTCCCTAAGGTGAAGCAATTAACATGGCCTGGGAACCCAGGGTCCCGATAAGTTGTTTTAAGGTCAACGGCAAATTTGATCCGCTCGTCAGCGGCCTTAACGAAACTAATGTCGGGGTAGTAATTTTGATGGCTGGTGAGCACGATTCTGTAGCCGTTTTCTTCCGCGAATTCGAGAATCTTGGGAAACAGGTGTATTTCCAACACCTTGGATACGATCTTCGTATCCGAGGAAATCGTGAAGATCGTCTTGTAGATGTCGATAAAGCCCTTCACCGTCCACTGGCCGCCCCTCCTTGGACATACCCTTGGAGTCCTTTCACGAATGTTTGGAGCCTCTGTTTGAATGCCAGCTTTTGCAGTTGGCGCTCCTCTTTAGTCAGATTCACGACGGGACGTTAGCAAGTTGCACGCATTTCCCACAACTCCAATCCGTCCGGTCGTCCGACCCTGCCTTTCTGGACTAAATCCAGCCGCAGGCTTGAGCCAGGCGGACGAAGAGGTAGGCCATCGCGCCGGTGGCGGGGAGAGTGAGGACCCAGGCCCAGACCATGCGCTCAACGACCGTCCACTTAATGGCGCTGAAGCGTTTGGCGGACCCGACGCCCATAATGGCCGCCGCGATGTTGTGGGTGGTCGAAACCGGAATCCCCAGCAGGGAGGCCAGCCCAATAACGGTCGCGGAACTGGCCTCGGCGGCAAAGCCGTTGATCGGATGCAGTTTGACCATTTTGTGGCCGAGCGTTTTGATAATGCGCCAGCCGCCGACGGCCGTGCCAGAAGCCATGGTTAAGGCGCAAACCACTTTGATCCACGTGGCGATTTCCAAATCCTTGCCGGGCAGCGGAACGGGAGAACGAAGGAATTCAAGCCAGGCGGGCAAGTGATCGAAAGTCCCGGCCTTGGTGGCGGAAAGGAGGGCCAGCGCGATAATACCCATGGTTTTTTGGGCGTCGTTGGTGCCATGCATGATGCCCATGGCTCCGGCGCTGAACATCTGGGCCACGCCGAAAAACGCATTAACCTTGGAGGGGCGTTGCCGCTGAAGTGTCAAATAAAGCAAGGCCATTAAAATAAATCCGAAGACAAATCCCAGGAATGGAGAAAAGAACATCGGGACGATCACTTTCCACAGCAGGCCTTTCCCCAAATACCAATGGACCTTGCTCGGCTCCGCCCAGACGATGACGTCCCAGCGATTATGCGCGGCCGCGAGGGCCGCCCCGCAAAGTCCGCCAATCAGCGCATGGCTGGAGCTGGAGGGCAAGCCGTACCACCAGGTGATCAGGTTCCAGACGATGGCCCCCATCAGCGCGCAAATAAGAATGTTGGAGGTAATGGTGACGACGTTGGTATCCACCAGCCCACCGGTGATCGTCTTGGCCACGGCTGTTCCCAAAAGCGCGCCGAACAAATTGGTGCAGGCGGCCAGCATCACAGCCTGGCGAGGGGTGAGCACTTTCGTAGAAACAACGGTGGCAATGGAATTGGCCGTGTCGTGAAAGCCGTTGATGTACTCAAAGGCCAGCGCGACCATGATGACCGTAACGATGAGCGTCATGGCGTCTCAGGAATTCTTGAGCACGATGTTGGAAATGACATTGCCCACGTCGCGGCAACGGTCCACGATCTTTTCCAGCATCTCGTAAAGGTCCTTGCGCACAATGACGGTGATGGGGTCATGCTGACTGGAAAACAATTCGCGCAGCGATTCGGCAATCGCCTTGTCCGCTTCCCCTTCATAATACTGCATCTTATCGTTGAGGCTGCGGATCTCCTCGAGCTTCGGTCCCTGGCGCAGACTTTGCACCATGAGCAAGACCGTGGCCGTGGCTTCGGTCAGCAAATTGACTTGCTTGGGAAAAGTCAGGCCCTGGATATGCTGCGGCGTAAGAAGCAGGCGAACGCCAAATTTTTCCACTCCTTTGGGAATGCGGTAAAGGGCGTTAGCCAGGTTCTCGATGTCCTCGCGCTCGAGTGCCGTGACAAAGGAAGTATAGACGGCTTCGCTGATCTGCGAGCGCAATTCTTTTTCCTTTCGCCGGGATTGGATGAACTCATACGCGAGCGTGGTTTGGGTCGGGTCGGCCAGCAGTTTGACCAGCGCATCGACGCTGTTGCGCGCTTCTTGCGCGCTGGCTTCCAGCAGATCGAAGAACTTGTCGCTCTGGCCGAGGATCTTTTGCAGAGAAAACATTGTTGAGCTTTCTAACGGCTTGAAGTGATGCCGTAAACAGGTTTCTTGTTACGTTCATGTGTCAGGGGAGTGTCTCTTTAAATGATAAATGCGCTCGAAAAGTGGCTACACCCGTTACGTCCTTGGCAGGCAAGCACTTAAGTGGCAACAGGCTGGCAACAGCGGGCTATTACTGTCTTATCTTGCACAGCATCACGCCCGCCGGCCCAAAACAAGAAATCTGTTGACGGCAAAGTTGCCTATATGCAAGTATATGCAACCGTGAGCGGCAGAAACCACGAAAAACAACTTTCTACAGCTGAAGTTGCAGAAATGGCTGGCATCCACAAGGATACTCTTTTGAGGTGGCTCAGATCTGGCAATATACCTGAACCGAATCGAGACCGGCGCGGTTGGAGGCTCTTCTCTGGAAAAGAAGCTACAGCTGTGGTGTCATACGCGACCGCAACCCAAACCCCACCCGCCAACCCTGCCGAGTTAAACGACAAGCCCGCTGCGCCCCTTGCCTTGGATCGACTTCAAAAGATCGATTGGGATTTCCGCGACGCCAAAACAAGCTACCTCACACACGGGCTTCATCCTTACCCCGCTAAGTTCATTCCGCAGATTCCAAACGCCTTGATCCAGGAATTCTCAACTGTTGGTGAGACTGTGGGTGACATTTTCTGTGGCAGCGGGACAACGCTCGTGGAGGCGCTCCTGCTCAAGCGGAACGCCGTCGGCTTGGATGCTAACCCCCTCGCCTGCCTCATCTCCGAAGCCAAGACTACCTCCTTCGCGTTGGGAGACAGAGAGCTACTGCTTGCGCTCGCACAACGCGCCGTTGATCTCGCGAACACGATTCCTGCGGATGATCAGCCGACACTGTTCGCTTCCACAAAGTTTCTCTCCAAGGCTCCGAGGCCCGCCCATGAGGCACTTGGCTTCTGGTTCGAGCCGTTCGTCGTCGAGGAGCTTGCCGAGGCCCTCCAATGGTGCCGCGACTTGCCAACGCAAGCCTGCCGGAATGTCGCACTTGCCTCCTTCTCGTCCATCGTCGTCAACGTCTCCAAACAAGACTCCGACACCCGTTAGGAGCCGCGCAAAAATAACTGTCACATATTGTCCGCTTGTGCTATGCTAGTTGCATGTTGATCGATATGAAGAGGTTGCGCGAGAAATACGCCGCGTTGAAGGAATGCTTCGATGAAGCT
>JBKQWF010000159.1:0-13106 GCA_052139695.1 Limisphaerales bacterium | reverse complement strand
TCGCCTCAACGACAAAGAAGAATATCTTTACCAACCGCCGCAACCGGATATGGTAGCTCAAATTAGACAACGAACACGGACTCTTTTGAATCAAGCCTATGAAGCGCAGTAAGAAACCTTCTCCTTGATCGGCCTCGGCCACGTCAATCGGCGCGTGCTCCGTTTTGCCATTCAGAAAACCGCCAAGGCGCAACGCTGGCGTCAGGAAAGCAGCCAAGGCGCGGCTGCGGTCGCCTTCGCCCTGAAAGGAAAATTCGTCCACCAGCCAGTGCAAGCCCGCCACTGCCTCGCGCAACTCCACTTGCGGCGGTGGTTCACCGTCCACGATGAGCAGTCCGCCAAGTTCCTCGTGGTAGCCACGGCATAGGATCGCCACGTCCCCGGATTTCGTTTCGACTAAGACCGGACAGCGCAAGACACTCGCCACGGATGGAAGACACTCGCGTGCCTCGCTCGCGGCCAAGATGCGCTTGGAAAGGTCAACGTTCATGTGCGCCGGTTTCAATGCTGGTTCACCTTTTCCGGCGGCGCGCCATGCGTAGAGACGGCCAAGCTTTTCAACGTCGCTGCAAAACTTCTCCGGCTTCAAGACTTCCAAGCTTTGCACGCCGTCCACCGTCACCAGTTCCACCAGGGCACCGCCGCGCCAAAACAAGGTGCGCGTTGGTGCAAGGCGTTGAAAGATGACTCGCGCCGATTCGGAAATGGAAACTGCGCCGGACGGTAACACGATAATTGAAAGTTCGGCGCTGGCCTCCGTTGGCGTGTCCGGGTCGCTTGCTTCCGGCTCGGGTTCGAGTATTGGCAACGGCACCGCGTCGGGCCTTGTCCACAAGTCCGGGTCGTGCGAAACGTAACAGAGTCGTGTTAAACCTTTGGCCCCGTCGTCAACCGCCGCGCCGTACTTCTCACGGAAATATCTTTTCGCCGCCGAATAGCTTTCCTCATAACGCGCGCAATCGGCAGCCACGCCGAGTTTTAATCCGTCACCGGATGGCGAGAGAAACAAGAATGCGACGTGCGGATCGTCTTTCAGTTTCCCGTTCTGCTTATTGCTAGATGTGTTTGTCATCGCTAATGGCTTTTGTCAAAGCTAGACGACAATTACATCTTTTCTCTTCTAAAGGATGATTTTTATAGCATCTGGCGTGTTTATAGGGGTCTGAATTCCGGCATCTGCCCTTATAATCAGAAACTTACAATATGAAAAAAGTTTCAACTTGGCAAGATATTCGGAAGCTTGCTGATGGCCTCGCGCTTGGCGGAATCGGCAATTTTGGTGTAATTTCGCGACACGGCTGTGGTTTCATGGCCGACAATGTCCATCGCCACGGAGTCGCTCACCCCCGCAGATTTAAGCTCGCTTGTGATGCTGTGGCGCAAGGAATGAAAGCTGATTTGGCTCAAATCGCGCTTTGCGTCGCGCCCCTTGCCCGCGCCTTCATGGTTGCGCTCTTTGGCCAGTCCCGCGTTCACCATGACCTTGTAGAATTGAGCGGACAGCCTGCTTGCGCTTTTCTGGCAGAGCGATGGGCATAGGGGCGCGTCTGGATTGTCCCTGGCCAGGGTGGAAAGATGGCGGCCCAAGGGTTCAGCAATGGGCACGACAACCCTGTGGTTTGTTTTCTCGGTCGTCACTTCGATTGTGCCGCGCAAAAGGTCCACCCCTTGCCACGTCAAATTAGCGCAATCGCGCAATCGCAAGCCCGAATAGAAGCCAAGCAAAATCATTGTCCGCCACTCCGCGTCCGCCGCCGCCAGCACCCTCTTAATCTCATCCATCGTAAATGGACGCCGTTGCGAATCCTCGGTTTCAACCGGCGCGACATGCTGGGCTGGGCTGAATTCTAATTGACGCTTTGCCACCGCATTGGAGAAAGCGGCTTTGAGCACCTTGACAGCTTTGTTGACGGTGGACGGCGCGACGCTGGCAATGAGAGACTTTTTGAAAGCTTCAATTTGCGATTCCTGCAATGTCGTCAAGGGACGGTCCGCACGCTGGCCAAGGTGTTTCAAAAACACGTCTAGAATCCGCCGGTATTCAATCCGAGTCGCCTTGCTGGCGTCCGTGTGCGCGTCCAGCCATGAAGTCAGCCAGGACCGCACGCTGTAGCTCACCAGTTCGCCCCCGGCAATGCGGATGAATTCTTCCGCGTTGGACTGCATGACTTTCTCAGCCGACTGCGCCGGAAGCCTTCCGTGTCGCTCTTCAATCTCAGATGCCTTTTCCCGAATGATTTTCAGCGCCTTTTCGTTGGAAAGTTTTCCGTCCTTCGCCAGCCCGGACATTCGCTCAATGACCGAGCAAACGGAAGCGGCAATGTGGCGATCTTTCGTGCCCGTGGTGCGGAAGCGACGAAAGCCCTCTGGGTCAAAGAACGCGCAGAAGAAGTTTGGTTTCCCGTCCTGTTTATGGATGCTTGACATATTGGCATAACGGTATGGCATAACGTCTGGCTATGTCAATAGTGTTCATTTTCCTCAGTAATATTAATGTTTTTGAAGATTGAAGGGCAAAAAAAGACGTGCGGGTTCGAGTCCCGCCTCCGGCACCATGTTTTGTCTTTGTAACTGGTCAGAGACGGAAGATGCTCTTCAGTTTCCTCCGCTCTCTCCTGTTCCGTTTTTGATTCGTGCCACCCGGTCCACTCAAGGGAAAACAGCACGGCAGATGTCCCCTTTGCGAGGCTTTGCTTTTCAGAGGTGACGATGCTCTACAAAGAGGTCGCGCCTACGGCGCTGCCAAAAGTGAGACGTCACACCAAAAGCGAGATGTCACACGTTTCCTGTTCCAAATCTTTTTGCTTGCGAAGATGTCCAAACTCCAGTGGACGCCTCGGCGAGGCGTCCCTAAAATTACCTAAAATGGTTTGCCCGTCCTCTCTACCGGATCATTCCTTTTTTGCGGAGCATGGCTTCCATGGCCTGGTCCATCAAAAGTTCAGCCAACGGTTTGGTGGCTTCGTCCAAGGCGGCCAGGGCGGGTTTGAGGCGACTCAGGTCGCCGGTCTTGGTGGCGGGATCTTCTGTCAAAAGAATGTCCTCGACGGCGCGGATGGCGGCGGCCACGCCGGATATGTAGGCGGGGTCGAATTGGCCGGCGCATTGGACCAGTCCTTTGCGGGCGGCGGCGGCGGTTTCAACGGCGCGCAGTTTGGCTTCGACCCATTGGCGGGCGCGCAGATCGTCGAAGGCGTGGGCGACGGATTCTTCCACCATCCGCCGCACGTCCGCGTCGGCCACATCGACGGCAGATTTCATCTCGACAATCTTCTGTTTGCCGGTGCGGGTATCGCGGGCGAGGACGTGGAGGATGCCGCTGGCGTCGATTTCAAATTGGACCCCGACGCGGGGGATGCCTTTGGGAGCCGGCTCAAACTCGATGGTAAAGCGGCCGAGGCTCCAATTGTCGCCGGCGCGCTCGCGCTCGCCCTGGAGGACGTGGATGAGCATGTCCCGCTGGTGATCCACGGCGGTGGTGAACATTTCCCCGGCTTTAATGGGAATGGTGGAGTTGCGCGGGATGATGACATTCATCAGGCCGCCAAAGGTTTCCAAGCCGAGGGAAAGAGGAGTAACGTCAAGCAAAAGAATATTCTTGAACCCGCCGGAAAGTATCTCGGCCTGGATGGCGGCGCCGAGGGCGACCGCTTCGTCCGGGTTTTGCGAGGTGTTTAATCGCGGGCCGGATGATTTATGATAGTCCGCGCCCAGCCGCAGGTCGCCGCGCGACTCGTCGAATTCCGCGCAGCCGAAGATCTCCGCCACCGTTTGGCGCACCAGGGGCATGCGCGTCTGGCCGCCGACGAGAATGACCTGGTCGAGGTCGCGCGGTTCGAGTTTGGCGTCGGCCAGGGAACGCAGGCAATGCGGGCGGGTGCGCTCGATGAGGTCGCGGGTGAGGGCCTCCAATTCGGCCCGGCGCAACGCATAGCCGAAATGACAATCCGGCGTGAGAAATGGCAGCTGAATTTGAACAGTCTCCTCGACAGAGAGGCGGATTTTCGCCTGCTCGGCGGCTTCGCGGAGGCGGGCGAGCAAGGAAGGTTCGGAGCCGGCGTTGAGTCCTATTTTGGCTTTGATTTTGTCAATGAGAAATGAGACCAGACGCTGGTCCAGATCGTCGCCGCCGAGTTGAGTGTCGCCGTGCGTCGCCAGGACTTGGAAGAGGCCGCCGGATAATTCAAGAATGGAAAGGTCGAAGGTGCCTCCGCCCAGGTCATAGACGGCGATTTTGGATTTATCCTTCAAACGGTCCAAGCCGTAAGCCAAGGCGGCGGCAGTGGGTTCGTTGACAATTCTCTCCACGGTAAACCCGGCCAATTCCCCGGCGTTTTTGGTGGCGTTGCGCTGGGCGTCATTGAAGTAGGCCGGCACGGTGATGACGGCACGATTGATGGGTTCGGACAGGGCGGCTTCGGCGTCGCGCCGGAGTTTTCTCAGAATTTCGGCGGAGATTTCTTCGGGAGTGAAGGGGCGACCGTAAATTTCGACTTTCGCCGGCCCGTTTTCCGGGCCCGTCAGGGCATAGGTGAGGCGCGCTTTCTCTTCGGCGATTTCCCCGCCGCGCCGGCCCATGAGGCGCTTGATGGAATAGACCGTTTGGGCCGGCTCAAGGACGCGAAGGCGCTGCGCATTCCGGCCCACCAACGGGGGCGCGTCAACCGCAGGATAATGCACCACCGACGGGGTCAGCCGTTGCCCCTCCGTATCGGCGATGACATAAGGGATTCCGGCGTCCACCGCGGCGACAAGCGAGTTGGTGGTGCCCAGGTCGATGCCAACAATTCTGCTCATGCGGCTGCTAGCGGGAAACGTCCGCTTGCCGCAGGACGCGGAAGCCGTGGCGAGTGAGGACCCGCTCGCCCACTTCGATGTCTTCAATGCTGACGCCGAGAAGGGATTTGCCCTGGGGATGGGGGATAAAGCAGTACATGTAATTGATATTGACTTCGGCTTCGAGGAAGGCGGCCATCAGCTCGGGCAGCTTGGTGGCGGCGTCGATTTCGACGACAAGAATGGGACTCTCGGTATAGGCAAAGCCGCTGCTTTCCAGGAGGCGGCGGGCGGACTGTGGATCATCGACGACGACCCGGATAATGGCAGATTCCGACGTGTCCAGAACCGTCACGGCCAGCGCGTGGACCTGGTTGGAACTGAGCAAGGCAATCAGATCATGCAGCCGTCCCATCCGGTTGGGCATGAATACGGAAAACTGGGTTACCGCATCAGGTTGCCGGCCGCGAATTTCTTTCGTCGTCATTCCTCAATAAGCCACACTCAGCAATGGAGTTCAATGCGGGTTCATCAGGCGTTTAAATCTCCATGCTCGGGAATCGGGGTCGTCTCGACCGCCGTGGCTGGCGGGACGCCGGCCACTTTGAACGGGAAGCGGCAGGCGAGACGCCTGGCGCGGTCCCCGGAAGTTCCATCTTCCCATCACGGTTGCGGGAGGGGCAGGCCAAAGAAGGCCTTTTCCGGGGCGCGGCTAACGCCGGGGGAGTTGGTTGGATAAACCGTGACGCGGGCGAACATGCCGTTGGCCATGTGTTCCGTTACGTGGCAATGGAAGAGCCACTGGCCGGGATGTAATTCGGTGGTGACTGGGAGAAATTAGGGCGGCGCGGCAGCACCTGGCAGCACCGCCCCACCAAATTGCTCCATACTCCTATTCACAATCTTACTGGCACGGGGGCTTGACGTTATTACGTTTGTGGCTACAGTGGCTTCATGGTATTGGAACTAAAGCTGCGGAAGATCGGCAATTCGGTCGGGGTCGTCCTGCCCAAAGAAGCGCTCGCCCGCCTCAACGCGGACGAAGGGGACGCCGTCTATCTCAGCGAAACGACGGAGGGCGGTTTTCGCATCACGGCCAATAACCCTGAATTTGGGCGCAAGATGAAGGTGGCGGAGAATTTGAGCCGCCGCTATCGCCATGCCTTGAAAGAACTGTCGAAGTGAAAGAGCCAGTCTGGCTGGATCGAACGGTCTGTCTCGCGATCCACGATATGATGCTGGCCCAACATGGCGGTCTGGCTGGGCTGCGCGACGGAGGGTTGCTCGGATCAGCGCTGGCTAAACCGCAAAACCTCTTTGTTTACGGTTCGCCAATGCTGCCGGAAATGGCAGGCAGTTACGCGGCAGGAATCATTCGCAATCACCCATTTTTGGACGGCAATAAACGCACTGGTTTTATGGTTGCGGCAACTTTTCTGGAACTCAATGGGCTGACCTTCGTCGCGCCGGAAGAAGCCGTTGTGGCAAAGACTTTGGCGCTCGCTGCCGGACGATTACCGGAGGCCGGTTATGCCGGGTGGCTGCAGTACAACTGCCGGAGGGCTCGCTGAGGCAAACCTTCTCTTTTCTTGCAAGTCAAGATGGGTGCAGTCGTGCGGTTGACAAAACTGTTTCTCCAGCCGATGCTGCAACGCCGCGCCGGCTGATCCTCAGTGTCGCCTCGACGGCATCCTTCCAGCCGGGGCCGTGGCTGGGGCTTTATTCGGCGACGAAGGCTTTTATCGAAATAGATTGAACTTGGGCGGCGGCGCGGATTTTATGTGGACATGTTAAGTGGAACTTACACGGCAATTGTGACCCCGTTTCGCGATGGCAAATTCGATGCGCCGGCTTTCAAAAAGCTGATCGAAGCCCAGGTCCGAGGCGGAGTGAATGGAATTGTCCCGGTGGGCACGACCGGGGAATCGCCCACGTTGGATTGCCAGGAGCATGTCGAAGTGATCGCGCGGGCGGTGGAATACGCGCGGGGCCGCCTCCATGTGATGGCGGGGACCGGCGCGAATTCGACCCGGGAGGCGATTGATTTGACAAAGGAGGCGGAGAAGGCGGGGGCCGATTCCTCGTTGCAAGTGGCGCCCTATTATAATAAGCCGACGCAAGAAGGGCTGTTTGAGCATTTCGCGGCGGTGAGCCGCGCCACCAAACTGCCGCTGATACTTTACAGCATTCCAGCGCGGTGCGGGGTGGAGATCGGAGTGGAAACGGTGCGCCGGCTGGCGGTGGCGACGCCGCGGATTGTGGGGATCAAGGAAGCGGGGGGCAACGCGGACCGGGTCAGCCAATTGCGCGCGGCCCTGGGACCGAAGTTTTCCATTTTGTCCGGCGACGACGCGCTGACGCTGCCGTTCATGGCGGTGGGCGCGGACGGGGTCGTCAGCGTGGCGTCGAATGTAATCCCTCGGGAAGTGGCACGGATGGTGGCGGCCTTTCGCAAGGGAGAGGCCGCCGCGGCGCGGAAAATCCACGAACGGATTTACCCGTTGTTCAAGGACCTTTTCATTGAGTCCAATCCTATTCCGGTCAAAGCGGCGCTGGCGATGATGGGAATGATCGAGGAAGAATACCGCCTGCCGCTCGTGCCGCTGGCCGCCAAAAACCGCGACACACTCCGCGCCACTCTCAAGCAATGCGGCCTCTTGCGCCATGACTAGAGTTATCATTGCCGGAGCCAAGGGGCAGATGGGCCAGGCCCTTTTGCGTTGCGCGCAAAGGACCCCCGGCCTGACCGTGAGCGGACAGGTTGATTTGGGGGAGGATTTGGGCGGGGTCCTCGCGGGCGGGGACGTAGTGATCGATTTCACGTTCCACGAGAGCACGGTGCCGTTCGCGCGGCTGTGCGCGGAGCAGAACAAACCGATGGTCATTGGCACGACCGGGCATACGGAGGCGGAGCGGCGGGAACTGAGGTCGCTCTCCGCGCGGATTCCGATGGTGTGGAGTTCCAATTTTTCCACGGGGGTGAATGTGTTGTTTTGGTTGACACGGCGGGCGGCGGAAATTCTGGGGCCGGAATATGATTTGGAGATTATGGAAACTCATCATCGGCGCAAGAAGGACGCGCCCAGCGGCACGGCCAAGACGCTGGCGGAAATCCTGGCGGCAGTGCGGCGGGAGCAATTGGACAAGGTAGTCCGTCATGGCCGGGAAGGCTTGGTCGGGGAGCGGACGGCGGCGGAGATTGGAATGCATTCGATTCGCGGCGGGGACGTGGTAGGCGACCATACGGTGCTCTTCGCCACGACCGGTGAGCGGCTGGAATTGACGCACAAGGCCTCAAGCCGGGACACTTTTGCCCTGGGCGCATTGCGCGCCGCGCAGTGGGTGGCGGGAAAGAAACCCGGTGTGTATGACATGCAAGAGGTGTTGGGTTTGAAGGAATAGCGGGATGCAGGATTCTTTCTTTTGTTGCGGTGTTTCTTTGTTATATTGGCGGTCTGATGTTACCGACACAGGACCTAAATGTCAGAGCAATCGTCCCGCTGCTCGCGCCCAGCGCCCTGAAGGCGAAGTGGCCGGCGACCGAGGCTTCGAATGTCACCGTGGCGCGCGGCCGCGAGGTCATCCGACGCATTTTGGAGCGAAAAGACCCGCGGTTGCTGGTGCTGGTGGGCCCGTGTTCCATCCACGATGTCAAAGGCGCGCGGGAGTATGCGCAGAGGCTGAACAAGCTGCGGCAGCAATACTCCGATCGTTTGGAGATCGTGATGCGCGTCTATTTCGAGAAGCCCCGAACAACCATTGGCTGGAAGGGGTTGATCAACGACCCGCATTTAGACAATTCACATGACATTGAAGCGGGACTCGAACTGGCCCGGCGGCTCCTGCTGGACGTCACGGAAATGGGACTGCCGGCCGGAACGGAAGTTCTCGACCCGATCACCCCGCAATACATTGCCGACCTGGTCAGTTGGGCGGCGATTGGCGCGCGCACCACTGAGTCCCAGACGCACCGCGAGATGGCGAGCGGGCTTTCCATGCCGATCGGGTTTAAGAACTCCACCGATGGCAGCCTGGAAGTGGCCATCGACGCGATGGGCGCGGCAACGCACCCGCATAGCTTTATCGGGATTGACCAGGATGGGATGACCAGCATTGTGCGGACGACCGGCAACCACGTTGGGCACGTGGTCTTGCGCGGGGGCCGGTTCCGGATCAATTATGACGCGGAAAGCATTCAGCAGGCGGAGGCCAAGCTGGCCGCGCGACATCTGCCCCCCGTTTTAATGGTCGATTGCAGCCATGCCAATTCCGGCAAGCAACCGGCGCTGCAGGAGGAGGTCTGGCACAACGTTATCGAACAGCGGGTGGCCGGAACCCGCTCATTGATCGGGATGATGGTTGAGAGCTATTTGGAAGAGGGCTCGCAACCTTTCCCCCAAAACCCCGCGGAACTGCGCTACGGCGTGTCCATTACCGACGGCTGCGTCGGATGGGAAACCACCGCCCGCCTCTTGCAATGGGGGTACGAGAGGTTGAAGGGAAAGTTATAGGGGAAAGCCCGTTTCTTTCCCCGGCGTTGCGCGGCCGCGGGCAGCCTGCTATGCTTGCCGGAACAATGTAGCTGTCTCAGTGTTAAAGGTGAAAGAATTGTGAATTTACGCGCTCTCATCGCGCTGGCCAAAACGGAAAACGCCAGCGATCTTCACCTTGAACCGGGACTGGCCCCGATGCTGCGCGTGCGCGGCCAATTGCGCGCGGTGGGCGAACCGCTGTCCCCTGCCCTGTCGTCGGAATGGGCGCGCGAAACCATCAATCCGGAACATTGGGAATTGTTTGTCCAGCGCCGTTCCGTGGATATGTCCCGGACGATCGAAGGCGTGCGCTGCCGTTTTAATATTTTTCACACTTCGCGCGGCATCGGTTTTGCGGTTCGGCTCCTGCCCGCTTTCCAGCCCACGCTGGAAAGCCTAAATCTGCATCCCGATCTCAAGGGGTTGATCAACCATCCGCATGGGTTTCTTTTGATTAGCGGTCCCACCGGCAGCGGGAAATCCACCACCCTGGCCGCGCTTATTCAAACCATTAATCTGACTGAAGCCCGCCACATTGTTACGATTGAGAGTCCGATTGAGTTTACGTTTCGCCCGCGGCGCGCGTTTATCCGGCAGCGCGAAGTGGGGCGCGACACGCCCAGTTTTGAGCAGGCGCTGATGGACAGCTTGCGGGAAGACCCCGACGTGCTGATGGTGGGAGAATTGCGGGAACCGGAAACGATGCGGTTGACTTTGAACGCCGCCGAGACAGGCCATTTGGTGCTGGCCACGGTTCATTCCTCCAATTGCGCCGAGGCGTTGCAACGGATCGTGGGCGCTTTTCCCGCCGAGATTCAAAACAACGTGGCCGCGCAGTTGGCGGACTGCTTGATCGGCGTTATTTCGCAACGGCTGCAATTCCGGCAGAATTGGAACATGTGCGTGCCGGAGTGCGAGGTGCTGATGGCGTCGCTGCCGGTCAAGAACTACATTCGCAACCGGGACTTTTTTAAGATTATTACCTCATTAGAAACCGGGATGGAGTCCGGCATGTGGACCTTCCAACGGTATCGGTCGTGGCTAGACAAACGGAACAACTTCAATTTGCCTCCACGCGAGATGGAAAGCACCGAGGAGGAACCTGTCGCGCTTCCGCCGGAGCCAACCGCCTTCCGCGGCGGTCACAGTCTCGCAACCGCTCACGCTGCCCATACGGTTCGCCCTGCCGCGATGCCCGCCTCGGCCTCCACTCCAGGGACCGCGGCGCGACCGGATTCAGGCCGGATCGAAATCGAGCCGACCGAAACCTTCGAGAAAATCCTCAAGAGCAAAGGTTGAGGAGAACAAGTGGCGAGCGGTTCAATGTTCGCGGGGCAGCGCCGGAGTCTATTCCGCGGCCACGGTAACCTGCGTTTTAATGGACGCGGCAACGTAGCAATACTCGTGGGCTTTGTGATGAAGGGCTTCCGCTTCCGCCGGAGTGGGCTGCTTTGCGCCGCCGTAAATGATTTTCGGATGCAACGTAATGGCGCTGACCCAGGGAACGCCCTTCTCGTTCTTAGTCATCACACCCACCGCTTCGTCTTCATAGCTCTCCACTTGGAACTGGGCCTTCCCGGCCAGGTAAATGAACGTCAGCATGTGACAACTGGAGACGGCGGCGACGAAAGCCTCTTCCGGGTCCACATTGGCCGGATTGCTCAACGGCGGGGGAACGACCGAGGGTGAAGCCGACGCCGGCACGACGACCCCGCCGTCAAAGGTCCAGGTGTGGTCGCGCGAAAACCGGCCTTTGAGGAAATCCGGTCCACTGTTCTTCCAACGGATCGTCGCTTTGTATTCGGACATATCCACGCTTCTTACCCAATTGAGTTCCGGGTTGTCAAGGCGCGAACAACCTTGTGGAGCCTCGGAAAACGTGGTGAACTGATGGGACCGTGGCTGATCGATCTTCCGCCGTTTTGAGTTGGCTCTTGTGCGCGTGCGTGCTGGCGCTGGCGGTTTTCCAATTCTCCGAGAATACCGCCGACCCGGATCTTTGGGCGCATACTCTGGTGGGCGAGCACATCCTCATGACGGGAAAGCTGCAAGCCACCGAACCTTACTCCTGGACGGCGCGCGGCACGCCCTGGATAAATCATGAACTGCTGGCTGAAATCACGCTGGGAGCGGCCCACAAGCTGGCCGGCGGATCGGGCATTCTGCTCTTAAAGCTTTTGGTGGGACTCGCCGCCTTCGGCATCGCGTTGCGCCTGGGCGTGGAGGATTTGCCCTGGCCGCGACGCGCTGTTGCCTGGATGGTCGGCGCCCTGGCGGTGGTGGAAATTTCCTACGGTTTCGCGCCGCGGCCGCAAATCTTCACCGCGCTGGGATTGTCAATTGAATTATGGCTGATTCGCCGGGTGGCGCGCGGACAAAGCCTCTGGGCGCTGGCGTTGCCCGTTTTGTGCGCTTTGTGGGTCAATACGCATGGAGGCGTTTTGGCGGCGATCGCGCTGCTGCTGGCGGCCACGATAGCGCTGACGTGCCAGCTTTTCTGGGACAGATTTCCGGCGCTGACGGCAAGAATGCCAGTCGAACCAGCCTCGGCGCGGGCGGTACGCGCTTTATGGGGGGCCAGCGTGGTTTGTCCCGTGGCTTTGCTGGCCAATCCGTATGGATGGGAATTGATTCGGTGGACGGTCAGCGGAGTAATCTGGCTTCACCGCCGGCCGGAATTGGAGGAGTGGCGGCCGCCCGGTTTAAGCTGGGATCATGGGGCTTTTTACTTCCTGGTGGCGGTCATGGCGGTAACATTCTTATTGACTATGCGGCGGCGGGCCTTGTGGGAAATGGTCGTTTGCGCGGGACTGGCGGTGTTTGCCTCGCGGTCGGCACGACATACGCCGCTCTTCGCGCTGGCGGCGCTGGCCTTTGTTCCGCCCCATTTGGCGGATGTCCTGGCACGGCATCGGGAATTCTTCACACGTTTTCTGGAAATCGGCCGCCAGACCAGGGGGCGGTGGGTTATGGCGGGACTGTTGGCTATTTTGACCGTTGGCATTGGCGTCGCCACATTCACCTTGCACAAAGAGAACCCCCTGACCATCGAAGTGCCAAAGAGCCAATATCCAGTCAGCGCGATCGCTTATATGCGCGCGCATGATCTGCGCGGCAATTTGCTGGTTTTCTTCGATTGGGGTGAAATGTGCCTGTGGGATTTGCCAGATTGCGCCGTCTCCCTGGATGGCCGCTGGGAAACGTGCTACCCGCGCGATTTAATCCCGGAACATTGGAAGTTCTACAACGGCGAGCCGGTGGACAAAAGAATACTTGACATAGACCGGGCGGACCTGGCCCTGTTGTCCGTCAATCTCGCGGGAATGGACAGGCTGCTGGAAAGACCCGGGTGGCAGGCCGTTTATTTCGATGATCTGGCGGTGGTGCTGGCGCGCCAGCCTGGCCGCTTTGCCAAGCTGGTTGGGGAGAGGCTGCCCGTTCGGGGTCCGCCTGAGGCTGCGCTGGGGCGCGTTCCATTTCCCCGGGAACTTTCTGCCCGGCTCGCGCGGTGAGGCATTGATCAGCTGATGAGCGTCCGGGTCTTCGCAGGCCCTCGAAGGCGCGCGCAAGCGTCGGAAATCGGAAAAATGAGCCGCGAGCCTCTCCCCCAGAAAGCCAGAACTTCCAGCAAGAATAATTCGTTTCATAGGCGCAATTTCGATGGGAAGCATTCTTTAGGGCGCGCCTTTTCTGCCGGGCAACTCGTTGCGAGTTAAAGGTTTTAACACTTTTTGCGGGACATCCTGGGGAAAGTTTTTTAAGGTCCCGGCATGGCAAAGAGCAAATGTCGGTTCCGTC
>JBKQWF010000158.1:0-26239 GCA_052139695.1 Limisphaerales bacterium | reverse complement strand
CTCGGGTATCAAAGTCTCGAAGGAAGCTATGCAAGCTGTGCGCCTGACCCCGAACGCATTTCATGGCGAGTGGAACTACACAATATCGCATTAACTGTGACAGTTATTTTTGCGCGGCTCCTTAGCTTCGCGTTTGGCTTGGTGAACCGTGCCCCGAAAACTCTTGTCATTACCCAGAGCTTTGAGTTCTTGAAGCCGTTCGAGGTTGGTGATCCAACCGTCGCCGATGGCCCCGCTGATGGCGCGCGCCAGCGACGGGTTCGCCAGCAGCAACCAGCGCCTGGGCGTGACACCATTGGTCTTGTTGCTGAAACGTCCGGGAAAAACCTCGGCCAGGTCTTTGACGGTGTGATTCCGCAGAAGTTCGGAGTGTATGGCGGAGACGCCGTTGGTGCTGTGCGAGCCAACAATGGCCAGATTCGCCATGCGGATTCTGGGAGTCGCGCCCTCCTCAACCAGACTCACCATTCGGACGCGATCCTCGTTGCCTGGAAACCGGCCGCGAACCTCGTCCAAAAGACGGCGGTTTATCTCATAAATGATTTCCAAATGACGCGGCAGTAAGATTTCAAACCAAGCCACCGGCCAGGCTTCCAAGGCCTCGGGCAGCAATGTGTGGTTGGTGTAGGCCAGCGATCGTTTCGTAATATCCCAGGCTTCATCCCAACCCAGTTTGACTTCATCAAGAAGGATGCGCATCAATTCGGGTACAGCCATCGTCGGATGCGTATCGTTGAGTTGAATGGCTGCCTTCTCCGGAAATTTGCTCCAATCAGCATTGCCGCGGCGAAACCGCCGCACGAGGTCGGCCAGAGAACAGGCGACGAGAAAGTACTCCTGCACGAAGCGCAATCCTTGGCCAACGCTTGTGGAATCGTCGGGATACAGGACCCGCGTGATCGATTCCGCGGCCAGCGTCTCCGCCACCGCGCCTACAAAGTCACCATGGCTAAACATTTGAAAATCGAAGTAGTCGGGCGCCGCTGCCGCCCACAGGCGCAATGTATTAATCGTCTTGCCGCCGTAACCAACCACCGGACGATCATATGGAATGCCAATTAAACTGTGCGCCCGTCCGAGAACCGCACGCAGAGTGCCGCTACGCACTTCGAAAGAGCAGCTCAGGTTCACCTGCACCTTTTCCAGCGGTCGCACGACCTCCCAGGGGTCAGGATGGCGCAGCCAATTGTCGGGGTTCTCAATCTGCCAACCATTCTTGAGAGTTTGTTTGAAAATGCCGTATTCATAGCGCAGACCATAACCCATGGCCGGGAGTTCCATCGTCGCCATGGAGTCCAGGAAACAAGCCGCAAGCCGCCCTAGTCCGCCGTTGCCCAGTCCAGCGTCCGGTTCCTGTTCTATTGTCTCCAGCCAGTCCATGTTCTTGCTCGCCGCAAGTTGCTCGGCAAGCGGACCGAGGAGGAGATTGGTGATATTATTGGTTAGCGAACGCCCGATCAGGTATTCCATCGAGAGATAATAAACGCGCTTGGGATTCTCGTGCTCATACATCTTGTCCGTGGTCAACCAGCGTTGGGCCAGAACATCCCGAACCGAGCGGGCGATAGCCACAAATCGATCACGTGCTGAGATGGCGTCCGCATCTTTGACGTTGTCGAAGGCCAGATGATGTTCATACAACCCGTCGGCCCGTGTGAATTCCATAAAACGCCGGCCGTATTGTTCGAGCAGCTTGCTGAAATCGTTTGTTCCCCCCGCCGCTTCCGCGTCATTTGTGTTCTTCATTTTCATAATCTGGTTTTCCAAGTACTTGGGGATGCGATTTCAAAAATGGTTTCAACTACGACCGGCGCGCCCAGGGGCAAACTATACACCCCATAAACCAACCGGGTGTGGCCGGCCTCTTGCCCGAAAATTTGGACAAATAAATCTGACGCTCCGTCCGCCACGGACGCGTGCTCGGCAAAACTCTCAGTTGTCGCCATGAGCACCGTCAGCTTGAGAAGCCTTTTAAGCCGGTCCAGATCTCCGAGATGTTGCTTTGCGGCGGACAGCGCGTTGAGAGAAGCGATACGCGCGGCTTCCTTTCCTTCCTTGATCGAAAGGTTTCCACCCAAACGGCCGGCCATGGCGAGCTTTCGATTCACCACCGGGAGCGTTCCGCTGAGGAAGAGCAAATGTCCGGTGTCCGAAGCCTCGACGTATGCCCCCAACGGAGTCGGGGGCGCCGGCAGCATGATTCCCAGTTCACCAAGACGGAAACTCGGGCCGCTGGCTACGACCTCACTACCACTTGGCGCCGGCATGTGCCCCTCCATCAATTCGAATGTTTTCGCCATTCACCATGGGGGCCGATTGCAAATAGAGCAAGGCATCCACGATTTCCGAGATTTGAACCAATCGCGGAGCAGGCGAGAGTTTTTTCAACGACTCGTGGTCGTCGTTGGCGTGCATCGGTGTGTCAACCACGCCGGCGGAGATCGTATTGGCTCGAATCCCGTCGGCCACGTATTCCATGGCCAAGGCGCGGCTGAACGCTGGAATGGTGGACTTGGTGATGACCGGCAGGGAAATCGGCGCGCCGGCCAGAGGTTGACCCGTCAGAACGGTCGAAATGCCCACGATGTGCCCGGACTTCTGTTTGCGCATCTGCGGAACCGCCTGCTGCGTGATGAAAAAGTATCCGCCGATGTTCGTAGCGATCATCAAGGCAAAATCCTCCGGGGTATATTCAGTGAATGGCTTTGGGATGTAGATGCCGGCGTTGTTGACGAGGAGATCGATGCGTTTGAAGTGCTTCATGGCGGCATCCACCACTTTTATGGCCGTATCTTTTTTGCCAATATCCCCGTCCACCAGCACCAGGTTCTCCGAGGCTTCCAAGTCCTTCGAGTTGCTGATCGTGCGCGCCGTGGCTGCGACATGATAACCGCGTTCGAGCAGCGCCTGGGTTATGCCCAAGCCGATGCCGCTCGAAGCGCCGGTAACGATTGCTGTCTGAGGTTCTTCACTTTCCGTCTTCATGACTTAATCTCCGAGTTGACGATCCGGATAGGCTCGGTTGGTCTGTGTAACGCAGTCCGCGTGCCAACGAAATAATGGGCCATTGGAGTTTGATTGAAGATGTTGCCGGACAATGCTTTAGAACGCCCGACATTGACGAAACGCCACTGGATCCAGCAGCGCGAATTGAGTCATCCGCGTCGTCCGATGGACGCACAGTCGCCGCGACGACACCTGGGGCGGGCGGGAGGCGGCCGGCGCGGTCTCACCGAACGAACCCAATCAGGCCAAGGAGCCGCTTTCGCTTCGGACAACGTGCTTGGATAAATGGATCAGTCGAACAGGTCGCAGGAGGGCCAGGTGTGAATCTGAGCAACCATGTCCCACATCAAATGGTCCAGATCATCGTTGAGCGTAGAATTGTTCTTGCGAGTATTGGTGAGCGCCGCCCAGCAAAATCGGCCCGACGTGCGCACCATGACTGTGGTGGTCCCTGGCAGACTGCCCATGTGCCACCAATTATGGTATTTGTTGACACACCACCCCTTGGCATAGCCGGCGTCGGCCTTCGAAGCTGTTGTCATGGCGCGGATCGTCTCGGGCCGTAAGATGTCCGGCTTCACGGCAAAGCCATCAACGCGGACGAGAAAACGCGTCAGGTCCGTCGCCGTGGCCAGCCAGCCTCCGTGCGAGTCCATCCGACGGACATTCATGTCGTATGGAGAGCTGCCATCCTGATCGTAATAGACGACTTCGTTCGGCGCGCGTTCGGCGAGAGCGTTGCCGCTGATGCGCATGGTCGAAATACCACAGGGTTGGAGGGCCAGACCCTGCACGGCCGCGGCGTAGGTTTGGCCCGTCAACTTCTCGATCACGCGACCCAGGACACAATACCCAAAATTCGAATAGGCATAATGCGCGCCAGGAGTGAACTCGAGGGGCCGGTTTGCCAGCGTCCAAGTGATGAGCTGTCCGTGGTTCATCTCCGTATGCGAGAACATTGGATCGCGGTCATCGTTCTGCCAGCCGCCAGAGGTGTGGGTGAGCAGGTGTTCGACGGTGATTTCATCAACGTGCGGACTGTAGGGAGGGTTGCCGTAGTCAATGCCCAGGATTCCGCCGGGCCCAAAGACCCGATCGGTTAGATTCAATTTTCCCATCTCGACCAACCGAAAAATGGTGGCCGAAGTAACCGGCTTCGTGACGCTGGCGATGCGAAACAAATGGCGCGGCGTGACCGCTTCGCTTCCATCTTTGTCGGCCAAGCCGAACCCGGAGGCATAAACCAGGCGCTCTTCTTTGGCAATGGCGACGGAGAGTCCGGGCACGCTGTGTTTCCTCATGAACGCGTTGGCCGTCGCCGTCATCGCATTCAGTTCCGCGGCTTTGAATCCCTCGGTCGCATTTTCGCCGGTGGCAACCGGCAGATGGAAAAGACCCAAGCCGGCACTGCCGACCAGGGACTGGAGTAGAAACGAACGCCGGGTCATCTTCCCGGAAACCTACCCCTGAGGAAATCGCTGGTAAAGCATCCGTTTGCAATCGACCTCCTTGGGCCGAGAGGCGTTTTCGTCCCCTCCATCTCCATCCTCCATCATTCACAAAGGATCGAGCTATGCGTTGCCGATCGCCGGGGATTCAGGCTTGTCGAAAGGGCGCTGACGCCACTCTGAAGCAGCCATGCCCGTATGTTTCTTGAAGGCCCGCGCAAACTCGTGCTGGCCCGCATAACCTGTCCGCGCGGCGATTTCCTTAATGCTGAGCCGCGAATCCAGGAGGAGGTTTTGCGCCTGCTGCATACGAACCCGCAGAATCATCTCGGAAGGCGAACACCCGAAGGCCTTCCTGAAACCATGCCGGAGGGAGTCATAGTTGGGCTGATTCCGAAGTTGTCGCATGATAGGTTCTCCGGCCACGGCGGAAGCGTTCACGAGGTGCCAGAATTGAACGAGCGCCGGACTATTGAGCCGGGCGGATGATTCGAGATTACCCGATCCGGAATGCCATCGGTTGAGGGCGATCAAGAGAAGTCGCAACCAGGCTGAAGACGCGTCGGCGTGCTGCAGTCGCCGATGCGTTTCTTCATTGAGGATTTGCAGGAAGAAATACTTGAAGGTCTCCACCTGGTCGTCGGAGAGGGACCAGACGCGTTGCTCGGGACTGGCGGAGTGGAGGGCGGCAAAAGCTTCATCCATGGCCGGGCCGGACGCAAAATGGAGAACCCAAAAGCGCGGGGTCTGCGCGCCATGACTCCAGGAACCATGTGGTTCGCCGGCACGATAGAGCAGCAGGGTATTCTTCTTGGTCGGACGCTTCCCGGCAGCGTAGCCGATCGTCGTGTCCGCCTCCGTCACGAGCGTGAACTCCTCAAAGGGATGACTATGCCAGTCGTAGCTCGCCCCGCTCTCCGCCACAAGGCAGCGCATCGACACCACCGACAGACCCGGCCCGGCGCGCTCGTCACGGCCAATCCCCGCGTGCGCGGAGATTCGCTGGGGCTGTTTCTTCATAGGCCGTTTTTAACGCGAATCAGGCTCCGAAAGCCATCCTTTTCTTCTCGCTCGTTGCCGGAACCGCCTAGCCGGGACAGATGGGACAGATGCGCCTGTCCGCCGTTTTTGGTTTCACATTTTCAGTATGAATGGTACACTTTCACCCGCCGATGCGCCCGTCGCTCAGTTGGATAGAGCAACTGCCTTCTAAGTCGGGCACGCGAATTTTGCTATCGTTGACAATGACCGATTTCCCCAACGGTTATAAGGGTTTTCTCGATGTTGAGGTTTGTTTGGCATTGGCCACGTTTTGCCCGAAAAACGGCCATCAGTATAGAAAAGGAGTATAGAAAAATCACGAGGCTTTGAGGCCAAATAGGGCAGCCAATTTTCGATCCACCTCACGCTGCAAATCCGGGGACAACTGACCCAATTCACGGCGAATCAAGGCGCTCGTCAACGTGACCAGACGGTGCAACCGGAGAACTGAAGGAACACGCAATCCCGTTGCCGCAAAATCCTTCTGGCGCGAATCGAGCACGATGTCCGTGACAGAAACGGAGGTTGGCACCTGGCTGCTGATGAAGGCCACGATTACATGGCGATGAGGGCCAATTGGGTCAGTCAAACAAAGGGCGGGCCGGACTTTGTCGGCGGTCAGGTCATCAAACGGAAACGGCACCAAGACGATTTTACCCTTGGTCATGGAAGGGCTTGCCATCGGCGGCGGTGTAAACGTCTTCCGCTGCGTCTTTGAGGAAATCGAACGCCGGACTGGCCGACGCCGCTTTTGTCCAGGCCTCCTCCGAAATGTCCTCCGCCTCCGGCACCAACACGATCACGCGAACGCGGCTTTGCCCCGGAATGGGCAACGGCTCGTCCAGGCGCAACTGATGCTGCGCGTCCACTACGCCGGTTGTTTCAATCGCATTCATGTCCGCCGCTACAATGGCCTGCAAATGAGTTTAAATCAAGTGCGGATGCGCCAATTGAAAAAGCGAGAGCCAACGCCAGGCTCGCCGCCGACAATCGCCCGGGGTGGGCGTACAACGGAAAAAGGCAATTGATTTGGGGGTCGTGACGGGGCAATCAATTGCGGTGGGGCCGCGCGGACCCTGAGAGCGCAAATGCGACTGAAACCGCCAGCAGCGTCCGCCAACATCGCAAACGTGAAATGTTCCCGGCACCGCTCCGACACGCAAGAAGCGCCATTCTAAAAGCCAAAAAGGGGCGCTATGCGCTGTTCAATTGCGTTCGCTGGAAACCCATAAAAATGGAAGGGACGCCTGTCTCCTTGCGCTGGCAACCGGCTTGATGGAAACCGTTTTCCGAAAAAGGTTCGGAAACTGGTTTCCATGCGATTTTCCATACGGGAGCATACGCAGTATGTCCGGCATTGGCCTCAAAATCGAGGCAGCAATTGCTGCCAGCCATGTGTGCTTCGTGTTTGCCGCTGGCATTGTACGGCTCCGCTGCGCTTGTCAAGGTAGTGCCCCCGCCTCCCGCCGCCTCCACCTTGACAATGCTCGCTCCGCCAGGAAACTGCGGCACTTAGGAAACACGAAGCGAATCTTTGAAGCCTGTCGGCCCGGTGCGTTGCTCGCTGGTATGGTCGTTATGCGGCGTCTTCGGGCAGTCTGTCCGCAGTCCAATGTGCGGCCAGGCATTGGCTGAATCGTGTCTGAAATTTGTCCAATTCGGGGCCGAATCCTGTCCGACGGAATCCCTAAGCTTGCTTAGAGGTAAGGCGTGCCATGAAAAATCACCCACCTTGAGAGCAAACTTTGCAACCGAATTGCGCCAAGCGCGACTCTCCACACGGTCAACGAGAACGTGCCAATAAAGCCTTGATCGAACGACAAATTTCAAGTATTTGCGAATCGAGCTATGCGATTTGTCGGCCAAGTTATTGTCTTGGGGTTCTTGCTCCTCAGTGGCGAGGTCCAGGCACAGCAGCCGAGTGCGCAAAATTCAACAAACGGCCTCGCACAAAAGGCTGCGCTACCAGCGAATGCCGGACCAGCGACGACGAATAGTTCCGAAGACGCTTTGCTTAAAAGGCTAGAGGAGTTGGTGATTACTAACCTCATTGCCAAGGCGGAAAAAGGGGACGCCGCTGCGCAGTTCGAGCTTGGCGGCTGCTATGAGTCTGGGGACGGCGTCTCGCAGAACTACACCAATGCCGCGAAGTGGTATCGGCTCGCCGCCGAGCAAGGAAACGCTGACGCACAATTCCAACTTGGCGTGTGTTACCACACTGGGCAGGGCATCCCGCAAGACGACGCGGAGGCGATGAAGTGGTACATGAAGGCTGCCGAGCAAGGGAATCCAACTGCGCAATTCAATGTCGGCGTACGCTACGAAAATGGGCGCGCCGTCACACAGGATTACGCCGAGGCGGTGAAGTGGTATCGTAAGGCGGCAGAACAAGGATATGCTGACGCGCAAGACAACCTTGGCTTTTGCTACGATCAGGGACACGGTGTCCTACAAGATTACGCGGAAGCCGTAAAGTGGTATCGGAAAGCCGCAGAACAAGGGAATGCCGACGGGCAGGACAACCTCGGCGCAAGCTACGACAGCGGGCAGGGCATTCCTGAAAACGACATCGAGGCTTACAAATGGTTTAGTCTTGCTGCCGCTCAAGGGAACGAACATTCGGCAAAAGCCAGAGATTCGCTTTCCCAACGAATGTCGCGCGAAGAAATAGTCGAAGCCCAACGCCTCGCCGCCGCTTACATTCCGCGCAGTAAGGTCCCCGATTCAGCAACGACGCCCCCGTCGCCGAACGCCACGCCCAAGGGGGCCGGAACGGCTTTCTTTGTTAGCGATGACGGCTATTTGCTGACTGCCTTTCACGTCGTGCAAGACGCGAATCGAATTCTCATCAAAACGGCCACCGTGGTGCGCGAAGCAACCATTTTCAAAGTCGATAGGGCCAACGATGTTGCCTTGCTAAAGGTTCCCGGTTCCTTCCATGCGCTACCGTTGGCTAGTGGTCGCCAGTGGAAACAGGGGCAATCTGTATTTACTGTCGGATTCCCCAACATCGAATTGCAGGGTGTCGAACCCAAATTGACCAAGGGTGAGATCAACAGCCTCTCTGGCGCTCAGGACGACCCGCGTGAATTTCAGATCAGCGTTGCTGTGCAGCCAGGCAACTCGGGTGGGGCACTTCTCGATGCCTTTGGTAACGTTATCGGCATTGTGACCGCCAGGCTTTCGGACGCCGTCGCATTCGATGCCAGCGGCGCGCTGCCGCAGAACGTCAATTATGCCACGAAGATTTCCTACGCTATCCCCTTGCTTGAATCCGTGCCGGAATTGGCTGGCAAGCTCAAGCCGGCGCATCCCTTACAGGAGAAAAAGTTCGAGGATGCCGTTCAGGAAGCACGCGAAGCTACCGTGCTGGTGCTTTCTTACTGACTTCGTCTTTAGGTAAGCGGTGAATTATGACCCAAATCGAGCTTGCGCGAAAAGAATGGGAAGACAGCACGGCGCCCGCTACCAAAATCCATGTCGTTGGAAAATATCATAAGCGTGAGTTCCAGCATGAATTCCGGCAGTACGGGCAGGCGCTGGCCTGGCTGAAATGGGATGACGGGCTTGTAGAAATTGCTAAGATCGAGACTCTGCAAGCAGGAAAGGGCGAAACGAAGCGACTGCTTTCCTTTATGAAGGCCATTGCTGATAAGCACAATGTGCGGATCTTCGGCCGCGTTGCAGTTTACGAGCCAGATCCACCCACTCCCCAAGGAACTCTCTTGTTGCAAGACCAGCTTGAGGACTGGTATGGGCGGCAGGGTTTTCGACTCGAGAGAAATCAATGCGGGGTGTTTCTGTGGTATCCAGATGCCCCTTGAACAGATCGTCTGAATCGGTAGTTCATGATGCCTCTGACTTTCGGCATGGCGCCAAAACGGCATTTGATGAGACGCGCTCACACGAGAATAGGAGACCAAGTATCGCAACCAGTTAATTTGACAAAATCGGCACCTGGGTACTTGATGATCCGCGTAATATGTCGTGCGGACACTGGGCGTATCGCCCGGCCATCAAAATTGACGCACTCATTGGTTTTCAAACCGCGATTGATTAGGAAACGTCGTATTGCCTTGTCCTCAAGCCAGCTATGAACCGCTAAATCGGAAATTGACACTCTGGCCTCGACAAGGCACGGAGTTCCCAGACTCTTAAGGATGGGCCCGGTTTCCGAGTCGTCCTCATGAGAGTTGTACAATGCCTCTCCTCCCCATGACCGGAAAAGACGCTCGATTCCGCGCTGACCGGCAAGGTGTGGTGGATAAAAACAGAACCAAATCATGCCTGCACGATTGTTGTCGGCAGCTTGGTTTTCATTTCTCAAGCGTTCCGCAATGTCTGGTTCAATCGTCCCTGCCTCCTGAAGCATTTGAATGCGATTGCTAAGCATTGCTGCATTTGGCGGATGTAAGCCGTCCGCCTCTATATGGTGAATCTCGGACTCGGTTAGCCGCGTGCAATGGTACCCATGAAGCAAATGGTCGTCCAGAATTTCCCGGAGCCCACATACAGCCGTCTCGTATTCACGAACAAAAACACTCACGGGCACGTTGTTATTCCTGCTATTGCGAGACTCCCAGGCAAGGAATAAATCGTGGTGTCGCTCAAGAAAATCCAAAAGTTCAGGCGGCCACGTTTCCTCAATATCCAGAAGAATTGTTCTTTGCATCACATTCCCCATTTCAATTATCGGTCGCCACGGTGCTGCTTCCGAATGTCACTTTGGCCGCCATGCTTTGGGAATGCTGGTCGCGCAGATGGCCATAAACCTTCATCGCCAATGCGCCGCCGTCGCGGTGGCCTAACCAACGCGATACGGTGGGGATATCCACGCCGGATTCGATACAACGGGTGGCGAACAGGTGGCGCAAGTCGTGATGGGTGATGCGGGCGATGCCGACAACCTTGGCGGCGCGGTCCATCGCTCGCTGGCATTCGCGGACGCGCATGACGGCGTCGGTCTTTGGCTCGTCTGGTCGTTCTGATTTCATCCGTTCCAGCAACTGGCGCATGTCAGGTATCATGGGGACTTCGCGGGATTCGCCGGAGCGCCTGCCTTTCAGGCCGGTTTCAGGCTCGCCGCGCACGGTGATTTTTCCACGCACAAAATCGCAATCGGCCCAGGTGATGTATTTGGCTTCGGTGATGCGGAAACCACCGAAGGCCAGGAATTGCACCAACTCCGCGCAGGGTTTTGAATGCCCGCTTCCGCTGCTTTCAATCTCTCTTACGAATTCTTCAAACTGTTCAGGTTCCGGGAGGCGGAGGCGCTTTGAGGTTTCCGATAGCCGTTTCATTTCTTTCGTTTTGGCCGGATTGTCGCGCCGGGCGCCCGCCTCAATCCCGATCTCAAAAATCGCGCGGACAATTCCCAGGGTGTGGTTAAAACTGGTGGGGCTGTAATCCTTCGCAAAGCGATTCCGCCATTCGATGCACTCCGCCTTGGTAAAGTCTTTGATGGCTTTGGCTTTCGCATCCGGCCAGGACTTGAAAAAGGCGTCCAGGCGTTCCTGATGGTATGCCTTGGTCTTGGGTTTGAAGTCGGGGGAAGCGTTGATTCTCTCGATGTACATTTTGGCGGCCGCTTCAAAGGTGATGCGCGGGTCGCTGCCGGAGGCGAGCAATTCCTGCTCGTCCCTGGCCTCCTTGATTTTGTCCGGCAGGCGTTGGGCGGCGACGCTCAAAACCTCTGTGTCCAAGCCCCGCCAAATCAACTTGCCGTTGCTCCGAAAACGGGCAAAGTATTTGCCGGATGAAGCGTTGCGAACCAGATTGGCGTACTTTGTTTTCTGCCAGATGCGGTTGGCGGATTTCTCGGCCATATTCGTTTTCATACCTCAGTATAGAAAACAAGTATAGAAAAGTCAAATCGTGGTTCTATGGTCCGTGCATAACGCCTTTATTTTAAGCTATTTGCGCCCGTAGCTCAGTTGGATAGAGCAACTGCCTTCTAAGCAGTGGGTCGTGGGTTCGATTCCCGCCGGGCGCACCATCTGCAAAGAGCGCATCTCCAAGAGATGCACCGATTTGCAAACCACACGCCGCCGGCTACCTGCTAAATTAGGTTCTGCTCATTCTATCTCGCTGCTTACGAATTGTGAAAAGCGCTCGATTGTCGCGGCGAATCGACCGTATTTTTAACGCATAACGTCCGTAATATGGACCGGGCCGCCGAATTTGGCGCGGGGTGTCGGCCCTTGCGGTGTTGCCTTGTGGTCTCATCCTGAGAATATCCAACTGCCAGTGCATCAAAGTTTCCAGCGCCCCCATCGCCGGTTCCCCAGCATTTTTGCTACGTTGCAAGTTTGCTACGTTGCAGAGTTGCAAGCGGCAGAAGTTTGGGCTATCTATCAATGCATGTTTCAAACAAGCACTCCGGCCGTCGGGAAGGGGTTTTACAAAAATGTCAAGTAGATGCAATTGGCATCAATCCATCCGGATATTTGAATTCAAGATTTTGCGGGCCTAGGAAATTAATACCTTGTAAAAATTGATAGATATTAGTTGCGCGTAACCAATGACGTGTGCCATAAGTCTTACACGTTAGATGAAAACTTGCTTAAACATATCAGCCACGAACTGGCCGCCGATGCGAGTCGCGAAGGCGACACGTCATAGCCGGTACAACCAGGGCTATGTGTTTAGCCTTGGACTATCCGCGCCCTCGATTGGAAAACAAACCGAAGGCAATCCGGATAGACTGGCGGTAAGCAGGTAACAACTGATAAGGACTTTTTCCAACCCTGCTTACGAATCGTAGGCGGGGTTTTTTGTTTCCCTGGAAGCGGCGGTGATTACGAAGTTTAAAAGAAAGGCGAATAGTCTGTGAACATGGAAAACGCGACATCTAGATGATGTCCTCTGGCGAAGAATTGAAATTTACGAAGACGAGCACTGGCTGGTCACCGAGGTCGTGTGCCCGTGAGCCATCCAGCCTGTCGCCGGAACAAAGAGAACGAATTTTACAGTTTAAAGGCCTTATAGGAGGTGTGCCTCTAAACACCGAAAGAGCCGCCGTGAAACCGCGGGTTGGTAGCGCAAGCTAGCAAGAGGTGTTTGTTCTTTGTTGAAATGGCGCGGGCCGGGAGAGAATCAAGTGCAGAGTGCTGAGTGCATAATGCAGAGTGAACTCCCGGCCCACAATTTTTGCTAACCCGCGCGCAGGCTCACCGAGGCACATCCAGCTCATTCCGGGCAGCACGGAGGCAGCCTGCCACATCTTCGGGGTCGTGGCAGACAAGCAATGCACTTGCCCTGCAAGCAAGTTTATATGGGAGCGTTACCCATCGACTCCACCATTTCACTGCGGGGAGAATGAGATTCAGGTGAGTTTCATAAGCTCAACCTCTGTGGGCGCGACTCCCACCCCCGCAACCAATTTTCCGGGAAGCGATCCAGTTGCCCGACTGTAAATCGGGTGTCGTTAAACAAAGCTGGAAGTGACGAACTGGAGCGTTACCAGCACTTCCCACCATCCTTCGCTAAAGCTACGGATTGCAAGCCATCTGCTGTCGGACTCGTAGCTCAATCAGCAAAGCGCCCCGTTGTCTGCGGGAGGGGTGCTTGCGCACGGCCACCAGGTGCAAGTCCCTTCGAGTCCGCCAATTTCACGGAATGTAGCTCAGTCTTTAGAGCACCCGGCCTGGGACCGGGAGGCCGCAGGTGAAAATCCTGCCATTCCGACCATTTCAGCTGCCGTGGCCGAACATACGAGGCATCCGTCTTCTAAGCGGATCGATGCAGGTGCAAATCCTGCCGGCAGCGCCATGGTTTTTGCCAGGTGGTGTCAAAGTAGCACGGCGGCCTGTTAAGCCGCGAGGTGTTGGTGCAAGTCCAACTCTGGCAGCCAATTCAAGGAAGGCAGGCAGATATAAGCTGGCTGCACCTGTCCCGAAAACAGAGTCCGTTTACCCGGAGGTCGGAGCGTTACCGACGCCTTCCGCCAATTCTAACTATTAACGAAAGGAAATCCCATGAAACCTGTTATGCGCCGCCAAAGCCAGCTGCTGTTTCGACGCAGCTACAAGCCGAACCGTGTCATCCGAATCCGACCGACCACGAAGCTGAATCTCGTGTTCCGCCCCGTGCATCGGTTTGGCTTGAAACCACAATTAACCACCGTCTCGTAGCTCAAAAGCAGAGCCTCCGGTCGATAACCGGAAGAAGCAGGAGCGTTACCTGCCGGGACGACCAGCCTTTGCTTTCCGAGCTCCGGCTCGGCAGGCCATTCCCTGAGTAGCTGAGGCAGATTAGCGCCTCGCTGAAGACGAGGAGACGTCGGCGCAATACCGACCTCAGGGACCGATTCCAAGTGCGGAGTTGAGAATGCAGAGTGCAGAACTCGAATTCATTCTCCATTCCGCACTCCAAACTCATCACTCCGAGGAGGAAGCATGAATACCATAATTGACACAAACGTGCGCCTGATCGCTTCGCCGAAATCCTGGATTGAAGGCGAGGCTGTGCGTCAACTTTACGCCACGGCGAAGCTCGACGGCGTCCAGTTCGCCGTCGGATTTCCGGATCTCCATCCCGGACATGGCACGCCCGTCGGCGCTGCCTTCGTCACTGACGGTGTGATTTATCCTCAGATCATCGGCGGTGACATTGGCTGCGGCATGACGCTGTTCAAGACGGACTTGGTTCGTCGCGACGTGAAGCTGGACCGCTGGGCTGCTCTGCGCTTCGACCTGGAGCATCCGTGGGACGAGTTCGCCAATGAATTCCTGGCGGAGCGCGAATTGCCCTCGACGCAGTTCGATTCGGCGTTGGGAACCATCGGCGGTGGCAATCATTTCGCTGAATTGCAAGCTGTCGAGGAAGTGTTTGACGCAGAATCGTTCAAGGATCTGGGCGTCGGCAACCAACAGCTTCTTGTGCTGGTTCACAGCGGGTCGCGCGGGTTCGGCGAAATGGTTCTGCGCGGATTCGTAATCCGACATGGCTGCAACGGCACAGAAGTCGAATCCGCCGAGGGCGAACGGTATCTCGACGGACACGAACTCTCTGTCCGCTGGGCCAAAGCGAATCGGGAGCTGATCGCCCGCCGGTTCGCGGCGACGCTCGGCGCGGAAGCTGGGCTCCTTTGGGATGGCTGCCACAACAGCATCACCCGTCACGGAACCAATGGCGAGTCGGTATGGGTTCACCGCAAGGGAGCCGTGTCCGCCGAGGGCGGCTCCGTTGTCATCCCTGGTTCGCGCGGCGCGTTGAGTTACCTCGTGAAGCCTACGGGCGATGGCGCCAGCTACGCCTGGTCGTTGGCGCACGGAGCGGGCCGCAAGCGGGCGCGCAGCGATGCCCGACTGCGCATGCGGGAGCGCTTCGGCCCCTATCAGCTGCTGCAAACCGGCTTGGGCAGCCGGGTGGTGTGCGAAGAGCGCGACCTGCTCTACGAAGAGGCACCCGAAGCCTACAAAAACATTGGAGCAGTGATCGAGGACCTCGTTGCTGCCGGACTAATCTCCGTCATCGCGACATTCCGGCCACTGCTCAACTACAAGACGCGTAAGGTCCGCCGTTAGCGCGTTGTTGGAAACCCCGCCGGAGGATTGAGTTCGCAGCGTTAAGGTCTGCCCGCGAGCAGCGACGCTGCGCTCTCATTCTCCTGTGGCGACAATTTTCGTCCGTAAATGCAAAGCAGCTCGAGCGACTGGCCCTTCAAGCCGGACCGGTGGCCGTCTGCAAAGACTCGGTGCGAGTCCGACCAGGGGCCCCAGCCTTCGCCTGGCGGCTACGGCTTGGCAGGCCATTTTATGGTGATCATGATGTAACACGAAGCATCACGCCCCGTGAAAGCGTTTGTGCCGGTGCGAATCCGGTTGGTCACCCCAATTTCGATGGGCCGAAAGTTGCAGGTTATCGCTCAAACAGGGGTGGTTGCTCACTGTGAGAGAGCCGCTGGACGCAAGTTCGGCGATGCGGGTTCAATTCCCGCTTGCGAAAACCCCTATCTGCAGCAGCACTTGTCCATCGAGTCTTTTCCGACGGGCCGATGATCATGGGTTATCTGGTAAAGTCCCGCTTGCAGGATGAACGGGTTCGAGCCCCGAACAATCGGGCGACCGATTGTTTCCCATATCGCGCCTTGTCCGTCGTTCCTTTTGTGGATTGTCCTTGCTGACTATTGCCCCGTTTATCAGCATGACGCGATGACGCCAATCCTGATCCCTGAAGACGGAGCTAAGAAACTCAACATTCTTGGCATCCCCATGGTTGTTCGCCTGCATGGCCGCGACACGGGCGGCGTGGTGAGCACGGTGGAATCGCACGACGTGCCAGGCGGCGGACCGCCCCCGCACATCCACACCCGGGAGGACGAGACGTTCCAGGTTCTTGAGGGCGATTACGAATTCACCGTTGACAGCAAAACTTTTGTCGCCAAAAAGGGTGCCACGATTTTCGCGCCACGCGGGCTCGCGCACACGTATCGTTACCTTGGCAAGACTCCCGGACGCCTGATGTGCGTTATAACGCCGGCAGGATTTGAAGGATTCTTCGAGGCTATCGGCGCGCTGACGGCCGAGCAACAGGGGGACATTCCGCGCGTGATGGGCATCGCGAAGGAATTTGGGCTGCAGATTCTGCCGCCGCCGCAGGCGTGAGGCTCGGGCGGTGCCATTTTCGACGGGTCGCAGGATTGGGTTATCGCCTCCTAAGCGCTCCTAAGCGCGTGGTTGCCGGTTCGAGTCCGGCCTTCGGCACAAGCGCCGAAGTAGCTCAGTGGTAGAGCACGCAAAAATCCCCGGTTCGATTCTTATCCGTCGTTCTTTCGGTGTTCTTCCATGCGGAACATCGCCGACAACAAACGCGCATGCCTCGCAATCGCCGGACGCACCTCGGCAGCTTTTCGATTCCAGACCAGAGATACTTGCCGCGAAAGGTCGCCGAGGAAAGGCAAGGGCACAGATCGCACGTTTGAGCCATGAAATGAAGCCGCGGCAAGTTTGGGCATGATCGCCGCCACTTGAAGGTTCTGCACAGCCTGCGCGAGTTGCGGGTACGAGCTGAAACGAAGACGGACGTTGATTTTGATGCCGAGACGCTGGGCTTCTTTTTCAATCGCCTGGCGAATGCTGGCGCCGCCGTCCAACATCGCAAGAGGCAAGTCGCCGAGAATTTCAGACTTGATTTTGATCTTTGGGTTGGCGGGCAAAAGGTCCGCCGGTGCGAAAAGGCAATAATCAAGTCTGCCCAGCGGAGCGGCAGCGACGGCGCGGTGTGGTTCGTAGCGGCTTACCACGCCAAAATCAATTGCTCCGTCGAGGACCCGCTTCTGGATTTCTTCCGTCTTGAGATTTTGGAAGGTCACGGCCAGTCGCGGGTGCGCTTGGGAAAGACCTGGCAGTCGAGGCAAGAGCAGCCACTGGATAATGCTTTCTCCAGCCCCGACGACGAGTTCCACCGGCTGTTCGGCGCAGACGCATCGAAACTCTTCCAACGCCCGCAGCGTGTGACCCACAATTTCATACAGCCGCTGCCCGGCGTCCGTCAGTTCGATGGGCCCGTGACCGCGTTTGAGCAATTCGACGCCGAAGTAACGCTCCAATTCCTTGAGTTGGCGGCTGAATTGACTCTGACGATTTGAGTCATCGCCGCCTGCCGCGCTGATTCCCCCCGCGGCAACGATTTCCCGGAACGTCTTCAGCCGTTCCAGCGAGAGACCAGATTGAGCAAATAGATTCTCGAACATGACCGGATAGTCATGATGGTTGTTTTCTCCACCATAAACAAGCCGACGAATTCGGTCTAGTCTCGTCGCGTCAGTTGAATCGTCCGCGTTTCATTGATTTATGCGACAACACAAAACTCGCCGCAACGGCCGACGCGACAAACCTCCGTAGGGACGTGGAGCGATGTTGCCGACAGGCAACAGACTCCACCTTCGCCCTTGTCCGCGCGCGATGACGGTGGCGCGAGCCAACCGAGCGACCAAGCGGGCCGATGAATGTGGGTTACCGCGTTGTTTATCGTTGAACAAGAAAGCGGCTTATTAAGCCGCAGTCCGGCTCAGGCCGGGAAAAATAAAACAGGGCCGCCGCTCCCGGAGCGGACGGCCCTTGAAGTAGACCTTATGAATGTAACGCATATTGAATCCAAATTCGCCGCCATGGGCGCGCGTTTGAAAGTCCGAGAGATTCCGACGCGCCGCCAATTGGTGCCAATGTGGTTTCAGGGAGATTCCGCTCATCCCAAATACGCCATCGACATTCGTCGCGACCGCCGCGGGGAATTCTTCGAACTCCGCGTTCCGGCCAGCTTGCGTGACTCGCTGGATGCAACGGTTCTGCAGGCCGAACCAAAGCAGCGTCACCTGTTGCTGCTCGTCCGCAAGACCGGAGGAAAGCCGCAGCTTGACCGGTTCCTGTGCGGACACGACGAGCGCGAATGGTTCGTCGCGGCCGTGCCAGGCGGCGCCTCGAGCGTGCGTCAAGCGATGGATGCCTTGCAGCCCACACTGGTGCATGATGCGCTGGTTAAGACGCCCGTCGCATCGCGCCAGCGTTACTGCCGCAAGAATCGCGCGTTTCGCCGTCAAGGCGAATGGTTCTTCGTGCCGGAGCCAACGCTGGTCGTGGATCCAAAGCTCGTCCTCCGAAGCGAGCCATTACGCCGCGGGCGTGGCAAACCTCACATCGTGGAGCAACTTTTCCGCACCGGTGGCGAAACCGTGCATGTCTGTCGGCAACGTCCGAACGGTGTCACTCCCACTGAGTATCGTTCGATCCTGATGCGCGATCCGGATGCGGCCCACTGGGGTTGGCAAATCATGCACCGCAACCCGGTCGTTTACGCCCGTGGCGCCGTGCGCCACAGCGATCATGCAACGATCACTTTGCCGTTCTGGCATCGTGTCGCGATGAATACCGAAACAGAGACTCGAACCCTGGCCAATGTGGCATTTTTAGATTGACCGAATTTTTATGAGTTAAGCCGCGGAACCACTTTTTCCGCGAATAATCGCAAGCTCATTTACTGCGGGCCGAAGAACATGGGTTATCACTGCAAATGACCATCCCACACGAACGCGATATTGCTTGGCGACACATCCACCATGTAAATATCCATTCCCTCCAAGGCGGTCAGGATGGCTTGGACTTTCGGCCAGTGGACGTCAAATTGGTCCCGCTTTTCGGCTTCCCATTCCCCCCCAGATTTCATCCGAGAAAGTGGGCGGGGCGTCCAGGTATGCCCCGGCAAAATCCAGAATGAAGGGACGCATGACGATAGTCATTTCTATCACGCGCAAGGCATCGTCGGTGCCAATGAACTGGGGAACGTTAAAACCCAGAATCTCGGTGATGCCGATTCGCTGCAAGCGCTCATACACGGAAAGCTCGCGGCGAAAAGGATCTTCCGCCCGATGGACTTTGACAGCCGTTTTCCCGCCGCCGCGCTTGTCTTCCGCGACAAAAATGATACCGTGAATTCCGAAGCCGAGACGCTCCGCGAGCTGGCAGTGCTGCTGCGATGCGTAAGCAACGGCGTTTTGAATGAGAACTTCTTCCATAGCTGCATTCAGCGGTCAGGGCGGACATTCCGCCCAGGTGATGATGCGCCTGCTGGTCAATGGATTTTCCATGTCGGTGGCGCAAATGGGCCGGGACTTTGTTCTTGTGGATTCTCCCGTCAGCCATCCTCCAACCACTGCCTGTTTAATCCTACAGGTGGACAAGACAGAACGTCGCTGGAATGTGCGTCTCCCGGACGGAATTTCTGCGAACGCGAGAAGGGTTGCGATCGCCGCCGCGGAATAAGGTCGCGGTGGGGTTGACGGCGGGCAGCGTCCTTGGATCGTGCGATTCGGCTGGATCACGCTTGCTGAAATTAGCCGGGCAATGATTCAGGGACAAATCAAAACCTCGCGACCGGTTTCTCGACGCATTTCAAGAAGCGCGAAAAGCCTTGAGCGACTTCACCAACTCGGGCAACACAATCCCGGCCGCCCCAGCCAGAGCGAATTGCGCCTGTGCCGTGAAGGGTGTTGGTTGCGGATTGATCTCCACCACGGTCGCCCCGCTTCGCAACGCTTCCGAAGGCAGAGCAGCCGCGGGATAAACAACGGTGGAGGTGCCGACGGAGAAGAAGAAGTCGCAATGCGTGCTCGCAGTCATGGCCTGTTGCATCTCCTCTTCAGGCATCGGCTCTTCGAACCACACCACGTCGGGGCGCAGCAAGCCGCCACAGGCCGGACATTTTGGAGGGACCTCGCCGGTGTCCTTCCAACTTGAAACAATCGTGCCTTCTTCCGAGCATTTGGTGCGCGTGATATTGCCGTGCAGTTCGAGGACGTTCCGGCTTCCGGCGCGTTGATGCAGACCATCCACGTTTTGCGTGATGAGATGGAACCGCAGAAAGAGGTTCTGCATATCCACCAAAGCGAGATGGGCCGGGTTTGGTTTCGCGCCGGCGACGAGTTTTTTACGCCAGTCATACCACTCCCAAACGAGCCGGGGATTGCGTTGGAAGGCGCGCGGAGTGGCCAATTCCTCTGGACTGAATTTCGCCCACAGGCCGGTTTGAGCATCCCGGAATGTCGGGACACCGCTTTCCGCCGATACGCCTGCGCCAGTGAGCACAGTCACGCTTTTGGCGACGGCAAGGCGTTGGAGCAATTCAGCCGGAATTGTCATTGATGGATTATCGCTTCTTTTGAAACCACCAACAACGATGATTAATTCCCATTTCTCCGGGCATAAGTGTTGAGAAAAACACGCCAGTGGCCGTCCGCAAAGTACCTTCCAAACCGGAATACAGGGCGCGATACCCTGATGCCCGACCATTTCCCAAGTGAATCTGGCCTGCCGCCAGAAGACCCCGCACGGTCGAAGTAATGGCCGGACACCAGATTCAGGGCTTCTTGCCGCGGTCGCGGTCGAATCGTTCCAGCCGAGCACAACACATGTCCAGGCGTTCCGGGGAAAGCGCCGTCGCCTTCAATCGTGCGCGAATGGACTCTATCAAAATGAGCCGGTGCCGCAGCAAACCGGAAAAGAAATCCAGGTCTTTCTCGCGGCCCGCCACCAGTTTGGAAACGGCCAAGTCGTGAATTTCAAGGCAAAGCCCAGTGCCTCCGCCGGTGTTTTGATTGGGAATGGGGATGAGACGTTGACGCCATCCTTTAGGCAACACCGCCGTCTCAACGCTGACACCGTGGGCGTAATACCCGAAAGTTTGATGAAAAGGCGAGCCTTCGCCAATGGATCCGTCAATCAAATCACTGTCCGCTGGATCACGCAGCGAAAACACGTCGGCCTCGATGGAAACCAACAATTCCTCGGGGGCCTCCGGAAACTGTCCGAGCAAAGCTTGGCTGCCAACAATGACAAATTCCGGCGCGCCAGTGATGGCAGCGGAAGCCCGGATGATATGCTCAAGCTGTGGTCGGAGCATGGTGGAAGCGGGATTTAATTTCCCAAACTTCCGCCGGCGAAAGCACGCCGACGAAGGGCGAATTTTGACGCAATCGTTGCGCATCATCCGCATCCGAGCACAGCAAATCGCAGATCTCGTCAACGGGACGCGAAAGGATTTCCTCCCACTCGGCATAGCAGCGGAGCAACGAACCGACAGCGGCGTTTTGACGTGACCATCGGGCAAGGTTGGCATGGGCAATCTCTAGCAATGCCGGGTTGTGCCGCACCCGATCCGCCACCCTGCGGGCCATTTCCAGGCTAACTTGATCGATTTCGGAATGAGTCATGTCAGCAAAGGCCGATTCTCAAGCGCTATTGTCGTATAAAAATCGGGCGCCAGCAATTCCATTTTACGCTGGGGCTAATGTGGGCAAAGCATTTTTTCGCGGCGCGAACACCGGTGCCGGCCAGGGCATCACAGACCTGGCTGCGGCGGTTCAACTCCGCCTTCGTGTCGTCGTTTGTTTTGGCTTGCGACTCCGCGGCGTAGCTCCGTCTCCTAAACTGCGGAGCCTGGCCCGAATCCCGTGCGCGAAGTCAATTTAGGGCCGACAAGACTAGCCGCAGTTGGCCTCTCATTTGGGCCATCTCTCAATGAGTAGTGTGGTTTGTTCCGGATTGTGCTTCATGCGGATGCGCCAGATGAGTTCTTCGGGATCGACGGTGCGAATACTGGATGGAAGCCGTTCTGCGCACCACACAACGGGACTATAGACGCGCTTGCCTCCATGCGCTTCCGCATCTTTCTGTGGCATGTCCTCGGCGTCCTCATTGCTGCCGGGTGCGTTTTTGAACCATGACCAAGCATGAACGTTCACCCAGTCATAACGCGGTGACTCAGCCACAGTTGTGCTCTCGATGGTTCGCTGAATCTCGTGAGCGATTTTGGCCGGTGTGCCCGAGCGCGGCTGTCGGTTCTCACGATTCCAGATGGCGTATCGCGCGCTGATCACCGGGACCTCGACCCCATCACCATCTCTTACCCAAAAGACGTTACCGGCGCCTGCCGTGTAGTTGTCATATTGCCAAAGCAGGATCGCCAGCAAACCGCTGGATTGGGCAGCGATGACCTCACAGGCCTTTCGTGTATCGACCGAATCGAGCTTCGTCACGTTGAAGCCGATGACGCGTGTGTTTGTCCGCCGCATGAGTGCCAGCGTCCGTCGTGCGTGAAGGCCGAGCAACTCCCAGCGGTTGGTGCGATCAATGGCGAAGAGGTCAGGATAGTAATAGCCGCCACCCCACTCGAGGAATGAATCATTCGTGGACTGCGTGGCGGCCGCGTATTCGGTGGCTTCAGGGCACAACTGCGCCAGGTGCGCAAAGCAGAAGGACCAACCGAAAGGTATCTTCCCTCGATTCGGATCGCCCCAGATGCTCGCGCCTTCGCTGCCTCGAAAAAAACTCCCTTCCGCGGTGTCCACATTGTCGCCGTCACTCCGGATAAAGCTCACCGCGCTGCGTTGGTCTTTCCAATCAATTGCCCGCGGGTCGAATCCGCGAACCCTCGGCGGTTCGACGTTTTCAGTGCCAGCCATCAGGACCGGCAGGTTGACGGCCCAGTCGGTTGAAGTCTGAAAATCCCCCTCCACGCTGGCCATCCGTGTCGCCTGGAATTCGTCGCCGCCGTTCCAGCCGAGAATGGGTGAGAGCGGCTCGATCCATTTCAGTGCCGCGGGCACCGGGTCTTCATATCCGAACACGGTGAGAGTTTTCTGTGCGATGGCCAGATCGCGTGCGTTGCACTTTCGCGGATCCTGCGTGCAAAGCATGTGGCGGCTGAACTGTTCCCGATAGGTATCGAAACACCATTTCTGCGTTTTTTTCCGGACGTCCATGAGAAGCTTAAGCCCGTGTCGCTTGGCTTCGCCTTCGATGCTCTCGTCCACAATGATACCGTCGAGGACACCAGCAAGGCTGGTGGCGACGTTGACTGAACAATCCATGCCCGGACGATTTTGCCCCAATTCGCCTTTGGAATAATCCGAACGGTAAAGAATATACCCATTGATGATTCCTTTGCCGGCGTAACGATCCACCAATTCCCAAAGCGCCGCCGTCCGAGGCGCTTCCAATTGAGGACGGCGTTTGAGCAACCGAGAGAGCCAATCCTCAATATCGGGGTTGTCGGTCCCGATCCATACCATCTCGTCGCCGCGGCCTTCATTAACGGATTTTGCGGCGAGGCCGGCGACGGATTGTGCGGCCATCTCCGAAGCTGCGCGGGGTTCAGGCAACTGATCGGCCCGCAATCGGACCAGCGTTTTCGGCTCTGACTGGACCGGCCACCAGCGGTTTTCATCCGCAGCGACCGAACACGAAACGAGCGGGAAAATCAAGGCGAGGCGGACAAGCGAAAGTCTCCACGTTTTCATGTTCTTTGCATCGACCGATCGCCGATGCTGGAACTGTTTATACGATCTCCAGTTAGGCTTTGCCAACAGTTTGACGCGGCCTTCGGATAATCTCGGTGCTAACGAGTGCGTGCCTTCGGGCAAGTGGCGCAAGTCCACGGCATTCCGCCACTTTCTGCGCGTTAGGCGAACTCGGACTGTTTAGCCGCGGTGCGCCGCCAACGCGCTTCAAGGACGGCGATGGTTACGGCGTAAACGGCCACGATCACGGCCGGCACGGCAACATAGCGGGAATTGGGAAAACAATACCAGATGGCTGTCACGAGAGCCGTGCGCGCCACTGTGTGGAAAGTGCCGATCCAATGCCCAATCATCCAGGAGAGCGGCAACCACATCAAACCACTGAGGATGCCCACCGACAATGGCAACGACGTGTAATCCGCGCGGAAAAAAGGAATCGCGATGGCGAAAACCAACCAGGCCTCGCCGACAGTTCGAAAGAACAACCCATCGAACACGTTTTTGGGCCGTTGTTTATCGAGGAAATTCTCGCCGGTAAAGCGAGAGAAAAGGATGCCCAATCCGGCAATGGAACCGACGGCTACGAAGAGGGTCCACGCCTTCAGGATGGGCGGCAGAAAAACGCCCGCCACTCCGACAATCGTCCAGGCGACTGCGCCTGCCAGAGGCATCGCCAAACCACGGCGTTGGGCAAATTCGCGCTTTTGCTCGTCCAGGCTGCGCGGTATGTCGGATGAACTGGTAGTTGTCATTTGGCATTACTCAAACCGCAGTTGTCATTGGCGGCAATTATAATTGCGAGGCAAGTTTGGAAGAGAAACGCCCCGTTCTTTTTAGAAGAACTTCGGCATCCACTGGCCGATGGCGTAGCCTAAGAAAATCGCCACAGCCAAGTCACCATCGCGTCGCGAGTCGCCCGAGGCCATTCTTCTGCCGAGAACCAGCCCGACGCCTGCGAACAAGGTGCATACCGTTCCCATAAGGGCCACAATGCGGAAAGTAATCCCCCAATCTCCGGAAGCAACAGGCGGGATGGATTGAACAATCATGCAGAGAAACGTAAACGTTGCCACAGCAGCAGCGAGGGTCCACCGCGGCAGGCCAAGCTGAGCGATCCCCGTGAGCGCCAGCCAGACGAGGACCCCAATCGTGAGCTGCAAGGGAATGCGATGGAGGATCGGACTCGCGCCAAACCACCATCCTGTCGTGAGTGCGACCGCAATGAGGAGGGCGGCCGGGACAAGAATGCCGCGCGCCCGCGCGAATCGGGGATCGAGTTTGGTCAAATTCCGCATCAATCCGAGCGCGCCCGCCATTCCGCACAGCGCGCCTGCCAGTCGCCAGAGCCACGACCTCGGCGGCGGAGGCGGTGTTCTTCCGACTGCGGCGCAGGCCGCTTCAACGCCGGCATTCACCAGACGCGGATCAAAGATTTCAAGGACATGATCCGACCAGGGAGACAACACCAAGCGTGCATCGGAACGCGCCTTGAGGCTGGCCAGGGAAACTAATTCCTCGAAATCGCCAGCCAATAGAAGCAACGGTGGCCCTTGCTCACCCAGCTTGACATTCGCCCCCGCGGCAATGAACAGCTTCGGTTTCAAGTCGCCATTCTGAAAACTCGCCTGACCAGCGGCCGCCCCCATCGAGTGGCCGACGAACACATCCACCCGACCAAGTGCTCGGATGACGCGGCCCATTTGGGCGACGAGTTCGGGCCCAGAAAGGCGCAGTCTTGACTCCCCGTGTCCCGCCATATCCACGGCGTAACAATCAAATCCGGCCGCGGCCAGCGCTTCACCAAAACGAAACATGGTTTCTTTTGACGCCGTGACGCCATGAGCGAGCAATGCCACCGGGCGCGGTCCGGATGTTTTCGGAAATAGATGAATCGCCGGGGTGTCTCCAGCGAGCACGACCTTTTCGACCCCGACACCCGGTTCAATGACACGCGCCAACAAAGCCCCTGCAATGAGGCTGGCGATGGCGGCGGCCACCATCCACCGCCGAACACGGCGAGCACGGGTTTCTCCCGGCGCGGCAACCGGCTCTTGGGACGATACAGTCTCGATGGAACGAGGCTATCCGAGACAACGTCTTTTGAAAAGTGCGGGCGCAGGTTGATCAATCTTCACCTCCATGCAGCAGCCTGCGGATTTCTTTTGTAAAGAAATCAAGCCGGAGCATTCACCGGCTGGAGGATCCACTTTGTTCGCTCGCGTAGTCCAAGCCTTGGCAGGCGCCAGTGCAGGTGCGGGAGGTGGCCGTGCGCAAGCACCTGCCGCGAGCACCATTTCGGCCTGCAAGCTTTAAAGTGAAGCCGCGGTCTTTTAAGCCGCTGAACTCGGAGCGTTACCGAGGCGGGCCAATTCCAGTTGAGAATGAAGAGTGCAAAGTGCAGAGTTGTAAAACAAATTGGCGGCCTGCTGGCTTTTCATTCTGCATTCCGCACTTATAACTCTGCACTTCTTCTGCCGGGTCGTCTAATTCGTAGGACAGCGCCCTTTGAAGGCGCTTATGCTGGTGCAAATCCAGCCCCGGCAGCCAGCTTTGGCAAGTCGAGCTTCGACCGCTCGGTGGTGATTGCAATTCGCGAAGCGAACGTCTCTTGTCGGGCGCCTGAATCGCAAGGCTTGGGAAGCCACAATAGCATCACGTCCGGCCTACACCCGGAAATCGAGGGGGCAGAACCTTCCCGGGCGATCATCCTTCGCCGAGGCTACGGATGGCAGGCTAATTGCCTCGTGGCGTAAGGAGGCGTTAATAAATTAAGGTGGCAAGTTGACGCGGGGATTTTGACGGCTGGCAAGGCGCGACGAAGGAGAATATCCCTCGCGGATCTTCGACTGAGGAGCAACGCCGCCAGCCGCCAAAATCCCCGCGTCAACTTGCCACCTTAATTTATTAACGCCTCCTTACGCCACGAGGCAATTAGCCTGCCATCCGTAGC
>JBKQWF010000157.1:0-4476 GCA_052139695.1 Limisphaerales bacterium | reverse complement strand
TACCTGCGGATTTAACAAATCAGCCGTCTTGCGGCCGCGGGACCCGCGCTCGGGCAACTCCTCCTTCCTCTCAAACCTCCTCCGCTCGACCTCGCCTCGGCTTTTATTCTACAAGCCGACGCCCTGGTTGAAATAGGCAGTGTCGAAATCGCCTATAGCACCGAGTTCGAGCAGCAAATCCTTCCCGGCTTCACTGTCCGGTATGGTGACTTCTTTGCGGAAGACGGCCTCGCCGTTGTGGTCTTTGAAGACGGGGATGATTTGCGGAAGGTTCACCGCAATCCATTCGCCGCTCTTCTCCTGCGCCGTTGTCACACTGGCTAAAGCAGCGGCAGTCATCCCGGGATCAGCGTGAGTTTCGCCGCTGCTGTTGGTGACGCTGAACTTAAGCGTCACTTTCATCTTCCACTCGCCGTTAAGATTTAAGGCCCAGGGGTCTAGCGGGTGGAAGAGGCGCGCATCCACCGCGAAGCTTGCGCCAAGGTTGGCCAACAATTGAGCCACGGCGCGGGTTTCGCGCCATCGCGTGTAGCGGAAATAAGTTTCTTCGTCCGCGCGCAAGGCATCCGGGTCAATTTGACAAAACACCGCCACGCCTTTTCCGACGGTTTTGCGCCCGACCAAGCCTTTGGCTCCGATGTCCGCGCCCGCGCTCACAAGCAAAGACGGCGAATCCATGTAAGTACGCCAGCGAAGGTCAGAAGCACTCAAGCCGCGTGTCTCGGGCCAATCGGGTACCGCAAGAGACCCGGCAAAATGCTCTTGCGCCGGTTGCAACGAAACGCCAAAGCAAGGGTTCTTGCCCGCGTGGGGCAAAAAGAAAGCTCTGCCGCCCTGTTTCAAATAACCGTTCAGCGCCGCGTCGTCCACCCTCGCATCTGGCCCCACCAGAACCAAGGCGGCGGACGTATCCAAGGCTAACGCGCGCTCATAAGTGACGCCAATCTTGTCGAGCCATTCCCCACCAGCGTCACCGCCGAGGTAGATAACCTTCCTCGCCCGCGGTGACAGCGGGCCATGGAGCGCGTAATCCATGATCTGTCCCGCGGTGCGCGCCGCGGCGGGGTCGAGGGCATAATGATCTTCCAAATCCAAAGTGCAGAGGACGACGCGGCCCGCGCCGCAGTCCAGTTCCATTAAAGGCGAATAGGCAAGGTCCCATTCGCACTCCAACAAGGGCCGCCATCCGCTCCGATGGGGCTTTTCGACGGGGGCGCTGGAGACGCCGCCACGGTTGCCCCAATGCCAGCCGGCGTAAGGTTGTTCCCGTTCGTTGCCCCGAAGATAATCGCCGACATATTCCGGAAATGCTTCGATCAACGTGCTGTTTCCATTCCAGTCCCGCAAGTCGTCGGCGTCCATGCCGAAATTGACCGGAAAATTCAGGGGGAAAACTCGCCGCGCCACCTTTGGGCAAACGCGCCAACCGAGGGCCTTCCCCATCCAGTCGGGGTCTTGCGCGGCGATCAGCGCGCGCCCTCCCCCGCGCACGAAGGCTTCGAGCTTGGCCGCCACCGATGGATCGTTTTTCAACGCATTACGTCCCACCACAACCAACGGCGCAGCTCTGCCATCCCAAGGGCGAATGGAATATCCGAGAGCGGCGACCATTTTGCTGGTCAAGCCATCGGGATCAATGACAGCGATGTCGCCGCTGGACGCAAGCTCTTGGCCGAAGACCCGAAAGCCAAAGGAGTCCTGGCTCTTGTCAGTGCCAATGGTGGCTTTAAGAGCGATCCGGCCATCAATTTTGCCGCCTGTTTCAACGGGCGGCGCCGACGCCTCGAAAGGAATGAATCGAATTTCCGAAATGCCTAACGTGCCATTTTGCCCGCCCTGCTCAACTTGCTTGCCCCCGACCGAGACAGTCCATTCGGCGGCGAAAGTCTGCGGCTGGCGCGTGTCATTGATCAGGACGATTTGCTTTTGAATCCTTTGGCCGGAGGCAAAATGGTGATCTTTTGCTGTATAGTTGCCAGTGGGGCCGCCAATGTAGGCGAGCGTCGGGCTGTTGACTTCTTGCAAAGCATCCTGCATCCACGACCAGGTCCGCAGACCGCCGGGCAGTCCCGCCGCGCGCCAGGCCCGCCAGGTATTAACCCGATAAAGCTGCTGAATCCGGTGATCGTTGGAGTAGATGTCCAACTTGTTTTCGGAGCTGCCGTACAACATGCCTCCGCGGAAGAGGTCATGCAAAAAGACGCGGTAGGCGGATTCTTCTCCGGAATAAGCATCATTGCCAAAATAAATGGCGGCCATCTCTGTCAACAGCGGTTCACTTGTGATGTTGCTGGCAAAGCCATGACGCCCGCGGCGAAAGGAGCAGTCCATCGGTGTGCCGAATTCGACCATGTCGATGGGCATCTGGCCCCTCTCGGCCCACGCGGACAGCCAATCCTCACGTTCTTGAATGGGCAGAAAATCCAAGTAGAGATTCATCGTGTAGATGTCCCCCGCATAGGCGCCGGCGTGGCTGTAATAAACACGGGTGGGGTCGATCTTCTTTAATCCCTCAAACATTTCCTTGCCGGAAGCAATGAGGCGGTCCCAACGCGCCTCTTGGCCGCGGCCCCAATCGTCGCGCCCAATGTGCCGGGGATCCGCATCCACCGCATCGTTAAAGAGATTGAAGCCCGCCACCCAAATGACCGCCGAAGGGTGATTGTAATAGTGATGAATCCACTCGGCCGCCCTCTCCAGCGCGCGTGGCTTGCTCTGCTCCCATGGCGAAACTCCCCTGGAGCTAATCATGTATTTATTGGCGTCAAGAATATAGACGGCGGATAGATAGCCTTTTCGATCGGCCTCTTCGAGGCTGTCGGTCGCATCGGCCGTGTCGCCCCGGGCATCCACATGCTCGGACCCCATTTCCCACAGGGTTTCTCCGGCCTGCGGTTTCGGCCCGTTGGCAAAGCAGCCCTGGCGAAGATGCACCACGGTTCCATTGAGATAAAGTTGGCGGCCTTCGACCCAGAATTCCCGAAATCCGAATTTCTGTTCTATCTGGTCATCCACCTCCCGCCCCTTGAGTTTGAGGCGGAGAAGGTAACGATTGGGCTGGCCGATGTCCCACAAGCGGGGATTTTTCCACGGCCAGGAAACGGTCAGGGTTTGCCTGTCCTTTGCTGCAAGATTGGCCCGCGTGGCAAATTGCTTTTCCACACGCCCGGAGTCATCGACCATGTCCGCGCTGATCTGAACCTGGCCCGCCTGTTTGACGTCCGCCACATCCATGTCAAGCGCAATTTCCCCCTGGCGTGTCGAGGTGCGGACGTACACCGCGGAGACGTGCCCTTCAGAAGCTCGGCTGTCGAGGAAAACATTTCCGCTCAGGCCGCGCGTCTGCAGGCGGGCGGCCGAGAAAGAAACATTCAGGAACGCGTTTTGCCAAAATCTTCCCACTTGTTCTGCGTCCGCGATGGCAGCGACGAGGATTCGAATGGTGGCTGTCTCGCCCGGCTTAACCGCCGACGTAATATCGACCGAACCCCAAGGCCACTCTACTTTGCCGCATTCCTGACCGTTCACGTAAATGATGGCGTCGGTGGAGATGCGGTCGAAGCGCAAGCTGAGGGAGCGTCCCTGCCATTCCTTGGGGATAGTCACCTGACGTTCGTACCAGGCGCGCGAGACGCTTGAGCCATCAAAGCTGTTCCATTCAGGCCCCGTGCCCTGCGCGACAAAGGCATTTCCGCCGCCCCGCCGACCGTCGCCGCTGTTTTGCCAACCGCCTGGCACGCGAATGTAAGCCCAGCCGGAATCAGGCGGTTCGGAGTTCGTTTTCGTTGCCGGAATAAATCGCCAAATGCCGTCCAGCGTCAAGGAGGCGCGTTTTTCATTGGCCGTGTGATTATTGATTTTGTCCCAATCAAGGCTTATGCCGGCGGGCAGTTGTGCGTCGGGCGATTCCCTGAGACTTTTGGAGTCGCCTTGGGGAGGGAAGTTTTGTTGAGCCAATGTCCATGGTCCGGCGGCGCAAAAACAGAGCGCCGCAATGAGGCATCGTTGGGAGATAATATCCATCGCGATGAAACTATTGCAAAGTCGATGCCCATTCTCAACTGGTCAAATGTCGGAACGGGCTGCCAACATGAGCCGCGCCTACACCGACGACCACTTTTCGGACACCTGGAAGTTTGGCAGTAACTTTTGACCGCGGGGATCTGGAAGGAGGCAAGACTTACCGTTTCCGCGTCCGAGTGCGGACCGAGGACATGGCAGTCTTGAATCGCAACTTGGTTTGACCGCGTAGTTGTCGCTGTCCGCGATATAAACATTGCCCGCGCCGTTCATCGCCACGCCCCGCGACTCCCCAATCTGTCAATTTCAACGCCGCCCCGTTAGTGGCCGCCGGTAGGGCGCGCCTTTTCTGCCGGGCAACTCGTTGCGAGTTAAAGGTTTTAACACTTTTTGCGGGACATCCTGGGGAAAGTTTTTTAAGGTCCCGGCATGGCAAAGAGCAAATGTCGGTTCCGT
>JBKQWF010000156.1:0-8737 GCA_052139695.1 Limisphaerales bacterium | reverse complement strand
GCAAGCCTCTGCGGGGGTTCCAAATATTGGGGCTGTTCAAGAAAACCAAGGGAGCCAGCCCATCCTCCATCACCAACCGCGCTAAAATCACCGCCAATTTGGCTCAGTTTTCGTGCTTACGCTCATTATCGTCACCGGCTATCGGCATAAATCCTGAGGGCGGTTTCACATGCCTGATCTGAATTCGTTTGTGCCGGGACACGTTGTTGGAGCCGGCAGGTTTGAGCTAATTCGAGTGCTTGGCCGCGGCGGAATGGGCCAGGTCTGGCTGGCCCGCGACCAGCGCCTTGAAAATCAAGTCGCCCTCAAGTTTCTTCCTTCGGAGGTCCGTGCGGATGGCCCGACGCTGGAACATTTGCGTCTCGAAGCCTCCCGCAGCATTCGGCTGACGCATCCGAACATCGCCCGCCTGTATGATTTTCACATGCCTCCGGGCGAACCCGCGTTCATTGCGATGGAATACGTGGACGGCGCGTCACTGGAGGCGATTCGGATGGGCCAGGAGAACCGGGTTCTGTCTTGGAATTATTTGCGGAAGCCGCTGGCGCAACTGTGCGCGGCGCTCGACTACGCCCATTCGGAAAACGTGGTTCACCGGGACCTTAAGCCTGATAACTTGCTGATGGACAATCGAGGCCGATTGAAACTGACTGATTTCGGCCTGGCCACCATGACGACCGACTTGGTCCGTTTTGGAACTCGGAAGGGCGGGGGGACGCTGCCCTATATGAGTCCACAACAGCTTGAAGGCAAGCTGCCGCAAGTGACGGACGACATCTACGCCTTGGGCGTAACGCTGTATGATTTGCTTACAGGCCAACCGCCTTTCGGCGAGGGAGACATCCGCGAGCAAATTCTACACGCAGATCCAGAGCCATTGCGGCAAAAACTGGCGATCTTGGGCATCGAGAACGAAGTTCCTTCCGAAATGGCCGCGATGGTGATGAGTTGCCTGGCCAAAGATCCAGCTCAGCGTCCCCCAAGCGCCCGCATCATGGCGGAGTGGCTTGAGTTGAAGGATACTGGAGCACGGCCTTTCGATGCTCACATCGCGGAGAAGCCAAGCCAGAATGCCACAGAGGATGTTTCGGCAGGGCCTCGCGGCAGAAGGATCCTGTGGAAGGCGGGTGTTGCGACGATTGCAGTCGTGTTGGCAGCCGTCTGGATTTTTAAGATGCGCGGTGCGCACCAACCGAATTCCCCGGCGACCAACCCATCGCGCCCAGCAAGTGTCCCGGTAGCCAGTTCGACCCACATTTTGCCGGATCGAAACAGATGGACCAACAGTTTGGGGATGGTTTTCATACCGGTGCCGGAATGCGAGCCGCTTTTCTGCATCTGGAAAACCCGCGTGCAGGATTATCAAGCCATGGTGGACGCAACAGGCCGGGTCTGGGAGAAACCAGCGTTCCCACTGGGACCAACGCATCCGGCCGTGAACTTGCAATGGGAGGATGCGAAGGCATTCTGCGATTGGTTGACGCAGCGTGAACGCGCCTCGGGAATGATCGGCAGTAATCAGTTCTATCGGCTGCCATCCGACACGGAATGGAGCCTGGCGGTAGGACTCGGTCACGAGGAGGGAAATACTCCAAAAGAAAAAGACGGCAGGGTCTCGGGGGTCTATCCGTGGGGCACGGAGTGGCCACCGCCACGTGGCGCGGGTAATTTCGATCCGAAAGTGAACGTGGATGATTTTCCCTTCACTTCTCCGGTGGGTAGTTTTGCTTCAAACTCTTACGGACTATTCGATATGGCCGGTAATGCGCGCGAATGGTGCGAGGATTTCTACACGCCCGGCTCGCAACGCCGCGTTGTCCGCGGCAGTTCCTGGTTCGACACGCCGGCCGTCACTCTTCAATCCTCCCGCCGTGCTCTGACGCCAGTCGAACGCCACGACAACGAATATGACTACTTTGGCTTCCGTTGCGTCCTTGTAATAGCCGCGGTCAAAGCGTCGGTCGCGGCTGACCCAGTCGCGGCCACGACTGTGACTGCGCCCTCCAATGAAACCCCGTCCGCGCTTTCACCATCTTCCCAGTTTCCCAACACCTTGACGGAGCAGGAAGTTGCCGCCGGTTGGCAACTGCTCTTCGATGGCCGGACGACGGCGGGTTGGCGCGGTTACAAGATGGCTGGTTTTCCGGTGAGAGGATGGCATATCGCCGACGGTTGCCTGGTCAATCCGAAGAGCAATGGACGCCCGAACGGAAGCGGCGGTGATTTAATCACAGTCAGGAAGTTTCTAAATTTTGAATTTTGCTTCGAGTGGCGCATGAGCGTGGGAGGCAACAGCGGCGTGCAGTATTTTTTTGACGAAAACCGGGGCGAAACACCAGTGCCGATGTATAGCGGCGACACTGGCAACAGTCCGATGGGTTTCGAATATCAAATACTCGATGACCCCAATTATCCGCGCGAATTGCAGAACGGCCCCGCTCATTTGACCGCCGCTCTATATCTGCTGGTCGCGCCGACCAATAAGGTGCTGCGGCCTGCCGGCGAGTTCAACGAGGGCCGCATTATTGTCAACGGCAACCACGTCGAGCACTGGTTGAACGGGCGGCGTGTGATGGAATGCGAATTGGGCAGCCCGGCGCTGTTCCAGGCCATATCCCAAACCAAATTCAAATGGATCACCGGTCTCGGAACCAAGTTTGCGACCCGGATCGCCCTGCAGGATCACGGCGATGAGGTGGCATTCAGAAATCTGAAGATTCGCGAATTGAGGCCTGGAGTGCGAAACTAAGCTAAGCGCTTATACGCACGCACCGGTCTTGGGCATCGAAATTCAAGAAGTGCGCCCTTCCGTTGGTTATGTGCTTAAGACTCCGGTCATCTCTGTGTGCTTTCAGCCTTTCAGCGGCGGCAGACACGCTGTCCATTTTTCCAATTCCGTCCCGCGAAGCTTACGCACAGGAATGTTTGAAACTTGTGGGACCAACGGATGCGGTTAATGGATAACGGCGTTTTTGCCAAAAACCGGGTCGTGATCACGAATTCGCCGCCGCTCCTTTTCCGGGTGGCTTGCAGTGTTTCTAAGCCTTTGCCGCAAATCAAAAATCCCTGGATTCCCGTCTGGAGGCTTTCTTGTCCGCTCGGTGGGATTTGTCAGCGAGCATCCGGGCTTTGGCTCCGCGACTCTTCTTGCGCTTCTGCCGCCGGAGTTTTTCGATTCTAGACACCTCTGGCGCCATTTACCCGGACGGTTTGCCTTCGATTTTGTCGAGCAAAATCCGCCGCGCAATGAAGGGATTGAGTCCCTGCCGACGAGTCGTCTGGCAATTAACTTGCAGGAGGCCAAGCCGTCGATGGAGCAGCATCACGCACGTCGCCGATTTATTGACATCTTGGCCCCCATGCCCTCCCGATCTCACAAAAGATTCTTCAATATCGGGCTCACGCGCCCCCAAGGCAGCCATCCGCTGGGCGAGTTGCTGTGCCTTATCCGCGTTCACTGGAAATGCGGTCATGGCCGCAGTTTAGTCGAGCAATTCGAGATTCTCAAGGCGGGGCTCCACTGACGCGCGTCACTGGCAGGTTCCGTGCGCGTCCGCGTCCGAAAATGATCTCGGCAACTGAGGCTTCTTTTTGGAGATAACAGGTGATATGCCAGTATGCACGTTTTGAATGATCAGCACCACGATCAGTTCCTTTGCCTCTTCGCGGCGCATGAGCCGGCGTTGCGGACGTTTGTGCGGTCGCTGCTGCCCTCGTTGGGAGACGTGTCGGAAGTCATGCAGGAGGTAGCATTGGTGCTATGGCAGAAATTCGCGGAGTTTGACGCCACGCGGGATTTTCGGAAATGGGCTTTTGGCGTGGCACGTTTTCAGGCGCTGGCGTATCTGCGGGACCGGGCGCGAGACCGGCATGTGTTCGATGACGAACTAGTGGGTCGGCTCGCCGATGAGGCCGTGGTGGCCGAGCCGCGACACGAGGCGCAGCGGGAAGCCTTGGAGAGGTGTCTGCAAAAGCTGCCGGCCCACCAGCGCAAGCTGGTGCTGGCGGCTTACTCAAAAGGCACGAGGATGGATGAACTGGCCACACAACGGGGGCAAACGCCGATGTCCCTTTACAAGTTTCTGCATCGCATCCGGCAATCGCTGCTGGAGTGTGTGCGGCGCGCCATCGCGAAGGAGGGTTTCTCTTGAAAAGCCACTGTCACGAACAGATTCAGCGCTACATCAATGGAATGGCGAGTCGGGCGGAAGCCGCCGCCTTGCAGGCGGCGTTGAGCCGGGACGCGGAGTTGCGCGCCTTGTATCTCGACTACATGAATCTGGATGTGGCTCTAAGCGTGGCCGCGGAGACGCTGACATTGACTGTGAACGGTCGCAACAGCATCGCGACGTTCCCACGGCCGCACCTTCGGTCGTGGCCTCACTACTGGCGCTGGTTCGCTGCTGCGGCAGCGTGCGCGGCGCTGATGATCCTCGTGTTGCTTCCCAGGCATCGCCTCTCTTCGCGGGCGCGCCGGGATATTGCCGCCATCTCTTCCACACAAAGCGCCATCGACCGGCTTTCCCTTGAACCGCCCTCCTTATTCCCAGACTGGGCGTCGCCCACCGCCTCAATGCTCGCTCCATCGCCAGTTCTAAAATGAGACCTATCTATGACCACGAAACTCAAATCAACACCAACACACACCATGAAACTTATCGCCCTCTTCGCCCTCCTTGCATCGTTATGTCCACTTTTCGCAGCGGACAATTCCAAGACGGCCGCCGACCCGTTTGACGGCGCGTTTTTCCCGCCAGAACTGGTTATGCTGCCGCGGGATCGCATCGCTTTGACTTCGGAGCAAGAGGGGGTTCTCCGCGCTCGCGTGGAAAAGACGCAGGCGCGTTCCGAGGAGCTGCGAGCGAAGATGGAGCGCGAAACGGCGGCGCTTTCAGCGATCGCCAAACAGGACCACGTGGATGAATCGGCCCTCGGCGTGCAGCTTGACAAAGTTCTCGATGTCGAACGTGAAGTGAAGCATCTCCACGTCGGCTTGCTGGGGGCGATCAAGAATCTCCTGACGCCCGACCAACAGGCCAAGCTGCGGGAGATTGCGAAGGATGGCGGCGCGCAATTCGCGCAAGGCACTCGCAAACGTCTCTCTGAAAAAGTGGAGCGAGTCCAAGCTGGCGCGGAAAAATGGGCGTCCAGTGGGCGCGACCCGTCGGCCATAGCCAAGGCGATGGAGGAGAAAGTAAAACCCCTCCTCGATGCAGGCAAGATCATCGAAGCGGAAGCCGAACTGGATCGAATTCTCGAACTACTCAAGCAAGGCGGGCAATGAGAGTTTGAATTTCTGAAGCCCGCTAAATTTTGGGCAGGACCAAGACTGCCGTCCGCGCCCGCCGTCTGCCTTGGGCAAAGTCGCTTGGGTGGGCGAACGGCGGTCCCGCCCTATGTAATCCCGAGTCGTTCCATTTTATCATCCAGCCCGCCGCGCTTTTTGGCCAAAACGCGGCTCCCAGCGGTGTTGTTCCGCGCAGGGACTGCTATTATCCGCCATATTCGTCACCCCACTGTCTGAATCGCAGTGAACAAAATTCAAACAGGGCTTGACAACCGGCTACGCAAGTAGCAGTATGGCCGCGGACAGCATGAAATCAATCCATATCTCCGATGCCGAATGGCAAGTCATGGCCGTAGTGTGGGAGCGGCCGCCCGTCGCTACCGCTGAAGTGGTGGAAAGGCTTTCACAGCGTAAAGCCTGGCACAGCCGCACCATTCGCACCTGGCTGGACCGGTTGGTGCGCAAAGGCGCGCTCAAGATCACGCGCGATGGCAAGCGGTATCTTTACGACCCGCTCGTCAGCCAGGAGGAATGCGTGCGCAATGAAAGCCGTTCCTTTGCCGAACGGGTCTTTGGCGGCGAGCCAGGGGCGATGTTGCTCCACCTCGTCAAGGAAACCAAACTCTCGCGCGAGGACATCCGCGAACTCAAAAAACTGCTGTCGGAAAAGGAAAAATGAATTCCTGGCCTTTCTTGCATTGGTTGCTGCGGACCTCGTGGCAAGCGTCTCTTCTGGTCGTGCTGGTTTTGGTTGTGCAATGGCTTTTCCGGCGAAGGCTGAGTGCGGGCTGGCAATATGCGCTTTGGTTTTTGGTGGTGATCCGGCTGGCCCTGCCGTCCCTGCCAGCCAGTTCATGGAGTGTCTTTAATATTGTTCCCCATGCGGTGGCCAGGACGGCGCCGCCTGTTTCGAGTCACCCGATGGAAAGCCCGTCCTTGCCCGCTTCCGTAACTCTGCCAGAGGTAATCGCGCCGCCCGTTTCGGATCACATCGAGAGCGTTGCCGCTGAACCGGCGCCCGTTCTCGCGCCACGTCAATTTGACCGGCAGCGCTTGATCCAAAACGCCGCGTTTGTCTGGCTGGCGGGGCTGCTCTTGCTGGCCGGGCGCGCCCTTGCGCAAAACCTCGTTTTTTGGCGCAAAGTCAAAACCGCGCAAAGGGTAACGGATGCCCAAACGCTGGCGCTTTTCGATGACTGCCGGGAAAAAATGGGTGTATCCAAACCAGTGCCGCTGGCTGAGACCGAGTATGTCAAAAGCCCGGCCTTGTATGGCTTTTTCCGGCCCACGCTGTTTTTGCCCGCGAACGTCATGCGCCACTTTACCCTGGCCGAACAACGCCACATCTTTCTGCATGAACTGGCCCATGTGAAGCGGTGCGACATGGCAGTGCATTGGGTGGCGACCGGTTTTCGGATGCTGCATTGGTTCAATCCTTTGCTCTGGTTTGGCTTTCAGCGGATGGCGGCAGACCGCGAATTGGCCTGCGACGAACTGGCTCTTTCCAACGCCGGGGAACACGAGGCCCGCTCTTACGGAGAGACCGTTCTGAAATTGCTCGAATTCTGCGCCCGTCCAGCCGCCTTGCCCGGCTTGATGGGCATCCTGGAGGAAAAGAGCCAGATGACGCGTCGCATTCTGCAAATTGCCCGTTACAAACAGCAGACCCGCTGGCCGGTTCTGGCACTGGTGCTGTTGATTGGCTTGGGGCTGGTAACATTGACTGACGCCCAAACAGAGAAGGTCAAAACTCAGCCCGTAGGCTCCGAAGGTTCAGCCCGGCCGGATTTGGTCGGCGAAGTCCGCCTGACGAACGGCCAGCCCGCCGCGGCCACGGTCTTTATTGCGACAGCCGGCCCGAAAGTCGGCACGAGCACTTATTGCCCCTCCTGTTACGCTGATTGCGTCAAACATGCCAAAACGGATGCGCAAGGCCATTTCAAGATCGAATCACTTGACCCGACCTTGCTCTTTCGCATTCTCGTCGTCGCACGAGATTGCAGGCCCCAATACGTGACAAAAGTCGATCCCGCCAAAGGCTGGGTCAATGTGGTGTTGGAAAGCCGCGGCAACGCGGACGCCTTGCCCGGCAATACTGTCATTGGGCGGGTCTTGGACCCTCAAGGTAAACCCATCGAAGGAGCCGCGGTGGAATCCGACGGCGTTCACCATGGGGATGGCACTGCATGGGGCGCCATTGAAGGGCTTGATCTGTTAGCCGTGACAGACGAGCGAGGAATCTTTCTCCTGACCTCGCGGGACGCCTTTACTTCCCTGGATGTCAAAATCGAAGCCCGAGGTTTTGCTCCGAAGAAATTTCGCGAGCTCAACAGCGGATCGGCAACGCATGACTTGATGCTGACTGAAGGCGCGGAACTTTCAGGCCGGCTGGTGTGCGAGGGAAAACCTGTGGCGGGAGTTTCGATGGGCATCGTTTCAGCGGACCGTTCCGCCGAGAATTTCACCGGAAATTTTGAAGTCGGCACCGATGCCGACGGGCGGTTCACTTTCATCTTTCTTCCCCCTAACATGGAATACGATCTCTACGGCATCATGAACACGCTGGAGAGTTATGGCGCGGTGCAACCGTCCGTCGTTCGGACCAAAGGCGATGGTTCTAGGGTGGATGTGGGGGACGTTGTCGTGGTCCCCGCCCATCGGCTTGCTGGACAGGTGGTTTTAAATGATGGCAAACCAATCCCGGACAATACGAGGATTTTGGCGAGCTTGGAGGACGCCTGGGACAATCAGCAAACCATCGTGCAGAGCGACGGCCGCTTTGAACTGAAGGGGCTGCCTTCGGTCGTGGCAACCGTGGGCGTTCGCGTGCCTGGCTATCGGTTTTCGACAAGAAACGCCAGCCTCGACCGGCTCAACCCATTTCGTTTGATTGGCCGCGTCGATGCGGACATTACCAATTTGACGATCCTTTTGGAAAAGGGAAATGCGGTGGCGCCCGATTACAGCGATTTTTCCATGAATGGAGGACCCGACAAGCTGCCATTGCGTGGGACAGAGGGCGGGCGGGCTAATGAACAGATACGCGCGCCAAGCTGGGCCATTTCCGGGCGGGTGACCGATGCCAAAACAGGAACGCCGCTGCCGTCTTTTCTGGTCACGCCGGGCATCAAGCAATACAGGGCGTATAGCTTTGACAATAAAAGCCAGGTCGGGGGCAGCAACGGCGGCTATGCGATCTACATCAGCAAACATCTGGCCGATCCTTTCCTTAAGGTCCAAGCCGAGGGCTATCTTCCCATCGCTGTAAGGGCGCCTCTCCAGGACAGGAACAATTTTGATATTTCCTTGCAACCGGGCTCAGGGCCGAATGGCACTAAGTTAAGGATTTGCGAGTTTTTGTGGGGCTAGATTTTTTTGGAGCGTCCTTCATGAGATGGCGGGGCCGAGTCATAAAGGGGTAGGCCTTGGGACGGCGCTTTTGGCAGCGAG
>JBKQWF010000155.1:0-17767 GCA_052139695.1 Limisphaerales bacterium | reverse complement strand
TAAGGTGGCAAGTTGACGCGGGGATTTTGACGGCTGGCAAGGCGCGACGAGGAGAATATCCCTCGTGGATCTTCGACTGAGGAGCAACGCCGCCAGCCGCCAAAAGCGCCAGTCAGGTTGCCACCTTAATTTATTAACGCCTCCTAAGCCTTTCCCGTCCGTGTCACACCTGCTATCCATGATCCTGGTTTCGCTGGATTGGCCTCTGGACCGGCCAAAAAATGTCCAAACCCTAGCGGCGCGCGTGCAGGGCGCGCCCTGCCTTCCCTCTGCGCTACGTTTTGAGTCAATCTCGATGCGCCGCCCCCGCCGATGCCTGAGAGAGATAGTTTGTTTGGCATGGTGCAATCAGCTATAGCTTTAGCAGCAATCGGAACGACATGACAATCAATAAGGTTTTCCAACGACGCTGGATACTGTGGCTCATGGGTTTCGGTTTTTGGACGCTGATCGGCCTCTCCTTCGCCTTTCAGTTTTATATTTCCAGTGCCGAGGCAGGCTTGGAGGTGACCTGGGAGCAGGCGGTGGATTACGCCTTGTGGGACTGGTACGTCTTTGCCGGGCTCTCCATTCCGGCGGTCTGGCTGGCGCGCCGATTTAACTTCGAATCGGGCCACCGGGCTCGCTGGCTGGCGGCGCATCTTCCCGCCAGCGTGCTTTTTTCCCTGGCTTACATGGCGTTGCGCGCTCTGGTCGGCCACTGGCAGAGTGATGCCAGCTTCGCCGACGCCTTCCATCCCCTGCTCGTAAAAACGTGGCTGTTCAACCTTCTCATTTATTGGGTCATTGTGGCCGTAAGTTTCGCCTTCGACTATTCCCGCAAATACCGCGAGCGCGAACTGCGGGCGGCGGAGCTGGAGAAACAGTTGGCCCAGGCTAAACTCCACGCCTTGCAAATGCAGTTGAATCCCCATTTTCTCTTCAACACCTTGCACTCCATCTCCGCCCTCATCCACCAGGACGCCGAGGCCGCCGACCGCACCATTGCTCGTCTGAGCGATCTTCTCCGCGCGGCCTTGGAGAGCGCGGAAAGCCAGGAAGTCACCTTGCGCGAGGAATTGGAAATGCTCCGGCGCTATTTGGAAATCGAACAAATTCGCTTCGGCCGGCGTTTGACCGTGACCATGGACATCGCCCCGGAAACCCTGGAAGCTCATGTCCCCAATTTCATTTTGCAGCCGCTGGTCGAAAATGCGATCTGCCACGGCATCGAGCCCTACGCCAAACCGGGCCGGGTGGAATTGCGCGCGCGCCGCGCCGCCGCGGAGCTGACCTTGGAAGTGCGCGACAACGGCGGAGGGTTGGGAAAGAATGGGCTGGCCAAGGATGGAGTAGGCTTGTCCAATACTCGAGCCCGCTTGCAATCCCTCTATGGCAAAGCCCACGCCTTTGCTTTGTGCGACGCGCCGGGAGAAGGATTGCTGGTGCGCTTGACCATTCCATTCCGCCCCGCTCCTCAGCCATGAGCATTCGCGCGCTCATTGTTGATGACGAACAGTTGGCCCGCGATCGCCTGCGGCAATTGCTGCAAAACGAGGCGGAAATCGAAATCGCCGGCGAATGCGCCGACGGACGTGAAGCGGTCGCCGCCATTAAAAAATGCCGGCCGGACCTGGTGTTTTTGGACGTGCAGATGCCCGAACTGGATGGCTTTGGCGTCCTCGAAGCCGTCGGCGAAGAGAATATGCCGGCCGTTGTCTTTGTGACCGCGCATGATCGATTCGCCTTGCGCGCGTTTGAAGTCCACGCGGTCGATTACCTTTTGAAGCCATTCGATCAGGAGCGTTTTCAAAAGGCCTTGCGCCGCGCCGTTGAACAGGCGCGAAACCGGGACAAGAATACTGTCCGCGAGCGGCAATCCGCTCTGCTTGCCGACTGGCAATCGTCTCAAATCGCGGTGAAGTCCGCCGGCAGCGTTTTCCGGGTCAAACTCGAGGACATTGACTGGATTGGATCGGCGGACAATTACGCCGAATTGCACGTGGGCGCGAAAAGCCATCTGTTGCGCGAAACGCTGGGCGCGCTGGAAACGCGGCTGGCGCCGGAAAGTTTCGTCCGCATCAGCCGCTCGGCCATTGTGAATACGCAACGCATCCAGGAACTGCGGCGCCTCTTTTACGGCGGCTATGAAATCATCCTCCATGACGGCACTCGCTTGACCTTGAGCCGCCGGCAGCGGGCAAAGCTCAAGGAACTTGGATTGGTCTAAAGCGGCCACTTGTCCCCAATTTCGCGCCGTTTGTCCCAAGGAACTTGGCCTTGGTGCTGGTAGCCATTATTTGTGGGACGTTCACCAAAATACAATCAGCAGTAACCATGAAGCGTTTTTTTCAACGGCATTATCAGAAAAGTCTTGGCACCGGGATTTTTTTACTGGCCGCCGCCCCCCTCTTGGCGCAGCAACAAGCCTACACCCAAGGCGGCACCGCCCAGCCCCCTCCTCCCTTGCCTGGGCCTGAAGCGAATGCCGCGGCGAGCGTTTCCACCAATTGGTTTGACAAGCTTTTCAATGGGAAGATTCCCGATGCCATCGCGCAAGGAAAATTCGACCTTAACGTGCGCCTGCGTTACGAACAGGTGGATGCCGATAATATCCCCGGCATTACCAAGAACTCCTACGTCCCTACCCTCCGGACGCGTTTTGGTTACACCACCGCGCAGCTTTACGGATTTGACGCCATGCTCGAAGGAGTGAACGTTTCCACGCTCGGTCCGGAACACAATTACAATGCCGCCGCTTCCAACGGCCAAGGGGCGCGGCCCTCCGTGGCTGATCCTCCCATGACGCGATTTGATCAGATTTGGCTCGGCTACAGCACCACCAATTATTTGGACTGCTCCGCCAAAGTGGGTCAACAGCAGATCAACCTCGACAACCAGCGGTTCATCGGCGACGCCGGCTGGCGCCAGAACATGCAGACTTACGAGGCGGCCCGAGCGGAAGTTGCTCCGATCAAAAACCTCAATCTTCTCTACACCTACATTTGGGAGGTGGACCGCGTCTATGGCGATGTTTCCGGGTTGCCCGCGGCCAACACCGATTTCAACTCCCACTCGCACCTCATCAACCTGTCCTACTCCGGCTGGGAGTATGGCCGCTTCACCGGTTATGCCTATCTGCTGGATTTATACAACGGCGGCGGCAACGCCAGCTCTTGCGCGACTTACGGCGGTTATTTCGCCGGCGCCACGCCCATTTTTGATAAAGTGATGTTGGATTATCGCGCTGAATTTGCCTGGCAGAATCAATACGCCAACGATCCGCAGCGGTACAGCGCCGACTACTATAACCTCGAGCTTGGTGCCAGTTACAAGCCATTGGCCATCGGTTCAGGCTATGAAGTTCTGGGCAGCGGCGCCAATACCGGCGCCGGCGGCGGACGGGTCGGCTTCAAAACTCCCTTGGAAAGCCCCCATCCGTTCAATGGTTGGGGGGAGATATTCGTGACTCACCCCGCCGACGGCTTGCAGGACATCTATGAATACGCCCAGGTCACCTTGCCGTACCAAATTCCCGTTCGCTTCGTCTATCACAAATTCTATGCCGATTACGGCGGCGGGGACTATGGCCAGGAGTTCGACGCGGTCGTCTCCAAAAAATTCGGCAAATACTGGTCAGCCATGCTCGAATTCGCGCAGTATCTTGGCGAAAACAAAGCGCTGCCGGCTGTTACCGCCGCGCACCTGAATAATGAAAGTGTCTGGGCAACGGTAGAATTTATCTTCTAATTCATGGGCGTTAATCCAGTCAAAAAGAAGTACGTCCGCGCCATCGGCCCGCGCCTTCGTCTCCTTCTCAATTTTATTTTCGCCTTGGTTTCCATCCTGGCGGCCAATTCGGTCTATCTCAGCGCCATTACGTTCCTGGAGTGGCTGAAAAGCGACCCGAATACCACCTATCAAAATTGGTTTTATATGGTGATGTTCGGCACGCACCTGGGCCTGGGACTGGCCATTGTGCTGCCCATCGTCATTTTCGGCCTCATTCATATCAAGAACTCCCATGACCGGCCCAACCAGCGGGCCGTCATGGTGGGTTACCTTCTCTTTTTCACCGCGTTGGCGGTTTTATTTACGGGCCTGCTCCTCACGCGCCTCGACATTTTCCAATTCAAGAATGTCGGACTGAAAGACCCGCGGTTGCGCTCCCTCGCCTACTGGGCGCACGTCCTCACCCCGCTGGCGGCGATCTGGCTCTACCTGCTTCATCGCCTGGCCGGGCCGCGCATCAAGTGGAAGACCGGCTTGCAATGGGGCGCGGTCGTCGGGGTTTTAACAGTTGGGATGGTTCTCCTGCACTCAACCCACCCGCGCAAAAACCAGGCGGGTTCGCTGGAAGGAAAAAAATACTTTGAGCCTTCCCTGGCCAAGACGGCCACGGGCAATTTCATCCCGGCGCGGACAATGATGATGGACAGTTATTGCCTCAATTGCCACGAGGACGCCTACAATGACTGGTTCCACAGCGCCCACCACTTTAGCTCCTTCAATAACAAACCCTATCTCTTCAGCGTGCGCGAAACCCGCCAGGTTTCCCTCAAACGCGATGGCAACGTCAAAGCCGCGCGCTGGTGCGCCGGCTGCCATGACGTCGTCCCCTTCTTCAGCGGGGCCTTTGACAATCCTGACTACGACGACGTCCACGACCCGACGTCGCAAGCCGGCATCACTTGCACAGCTTGTCACGCCATCACCCACATCGACAGCACCCGCGGAAACGCGGACTATACGATTGATGAACCGATTCACTACCCGTTCGCCTTCAGCAGCAACCGCCTTCTCCAATACATCAACCAGCAACTGGTCAAGGGCAAGCCGGAGTTTCACAAGAAGACATTCCTCAAACCGTTCATGCGGACGGCGGAATTCTGTTCGACATGCCACAAGGTCAGCATTCCCGGCGACTTGAACCATTATAAGGATTTTCTTCGCGGCCAAAATCATTATGACACTTACTTGTTGAGCGGCGTGTCCGGACATGGGGCGCGCAGCTTTTACTATCCCGACCATGCCAGGCAGAACTGCGCCGCGTGCCACATGCCATTACAGGAATCGCAGGACTTTGGGGCGAACTTCTTTAACCCCACCAACAACTCCGCTCGCTTCATTCACAATCACCTGTTCCCCGGGGGCAATACCGGCCTGGCCTTTATTCGCAACGACACCAACCTCGTCAAGACCGAGGGCGCTTTTCTGAAGGGATCGGTGCGGGTGGACATTTTTGGAATCAAGGAAGGCGGCTCGATTGATAGTCCGCTGGCCGCGCCGCTGCGGCCCAAGGTGCCAACGCTCAAACGCGGCCTGCGCTACTTGATTGAGGTGGTTCTGCGCACCGTCAGCGTCGGTCATCCCTTCACCCAGGGCACGGTGGACTCCAACGAAGTTTGGGTGGAATCCAAAGTGAAGAGCGGCGACAAAATCATCGGCGGCAATGGCGGGCTGGGACCACACAAGGAGGTGGATTCATGGGCGCATTTCATCAATGTCTATATGCTGGACCGTGACGGAAACCGCATTGACCGACGCAATCCGCAGGACATTTTTACGCCGCTCTACAACCACCAGATTCCGCCCGGCGCGGGCCAGGTGGTGCATTACGATTTGGTTGTCCCGCAAGATCAAAAGGGTCCCCTGACCGTCGAGGTGAAACTGCAATACCGCAAATTCGACACTCTTTACATGAACTATGTCTTCCACAGCAATTACGTCAAAGGCCAGCCGTTTACCGTGACGAACGACCTGCCCGTCGTCACCATCGCGGCGGACGCGATCACTTTCCCGGTCGAGGGGATGGAGGCGGAGGCGGCGCAATTGGCCGCCATGACCGCGCAAACCTCCAATATCCCCGTGTGGCAACGCTGGAACGATTACGGCATCGGCCTGTTTTCAGAAGGCAGCGTCGGGGCGGAAAAGGGCGAGCTCATCCAAGCCACCGAAGCCTTCGAGCATGTGGAAAAGCTCGGCCGGGCCGATGGCCCGGTAAATCTGGCCCGGGTCTATTTCAAGGAAGGCCGCCTCGACGACGCCGTCGCCGCCCTGCAACGCGCCTCTCAATTCAATCCTCCCGCTTCCCGCTGGACCGTCGCCTGGTTCAACGGCCTGGTGGACAAACAAAACGGTTTTTTTGACAAGGCCATCGCCGAGTTCCGCGGCATTCTTGAAGACCGCTATCCTGAATTGGACCAACGCGGGTTCGATTTCAGCCTGGATTACGAAGTCATCAATGAATTGGGCCAAGCCTATTATGAGCGCGCCAAAATGGAGCGCGGCCATCCGGAGCAGCAAAAACAATTCCTCAACCTCGCCGTCGAAGCCTTCCAGAAAACGCTCGCGCTCGATTCCGAGAACTTGACCGCCCACTACACGCTCGCCTTGATCTACGCCCAGATCGGAGACCAGGCCAAAGCCGCCTATCACCGCCAGGAACACCAGAAGTATCTCCCCGATTACAACGCCCAGGATCGGGCCATCAGCATTGCCCGCCGCGCCGATCCGGCCGCGGACCACGCCGCCCAGGCCACCGTGATTTACCCCTTGCACGCCTTCACAAACTTGTATGAGTGACAAGCCTCCGGCACCGCCCCAGGAACAGGAGGAACTGGCTCACGTGGACGACGCCATTATTGGCAAAGCCGCGCGCTGGTCCCTTCTTGTTCTCCTCCTGGTGGGTGTTCTCTTCGGCGTGGCGGTTCTTGTTCTCAAGCGCAAACCGCCGCCGCCACCGGCCAGAATCACCCCGTTTGCCGCGCCCGTCTCCCCCACCCGCCCGCGCGCCGAAGTGCCGCTGGCAAAATTCACCGATATTACCCGGCAAGCGGGCATTACTTTCGTCCATCATAACGGCGCTTATGGAGAGAAATTGCTGCCCGAAACCATGGGCGGCGGCGTCGCCTTCTTTGATTTCGACAACGACGGACATCAAGACCTGCTCTTCATCAACTCCACCGATTGGCCGTGGCATACTCCCGCCGGAAAAACGCCACCTACCATGGCCCTCTACCACAATGATGGCCACGGCCATTTTACGGACGTCACCGCCGGTTCCGGATTGAACGTTTCTTTTTATGGCATGGGCGTGGCGATTGGCGATTACGACAACGATGGGCTGGACGATGTCTTCATCACGGCGGTGGGCGGCAACCACCTTTTTCATAACGACGGCCAGGGCAAATTTCACGAAGTCACGCGGGAAGCCGGCGTCGGCGGCTCGACCAATGATTGGGGCACGTGCGCCGCTTTTATTGACTATGACAACGATGGCAAGCTGGACCTCTTTGTCGGAAACTATATCAACTGGTCGCGCCAAATTGACGCGGAAGTCGGTTATAAAATTGACGGACGCACCCGCGCCTATGGCCAGCCCATGAATTTCCAGGGCGCCTTTCCCCGCCTTTTCCACAACGAGGGCCACGGCCGTTTCCGCGACGTTTCCGACACCAGCGGCATGCAGGTCAAAAATCCTGCCACGGGCGTCCCTGCCTCCAAGACGCTCGGCGTGGCCCCCGTGGACATCGATGGCGACGGGTGGATGGACCTGGTTGTGGCCAACGATACGGTGCCCAATTTGCTCTTCATCAACCAGCACAACGGCACATTTAAGGAGATAGGGGCGCAGTCCGGTCTGGCTTTTGACAGCTACGGCAACACCCGCGGCGCCATGGGCATCGACAGCGGCATTTACGGCAACGATGGCAAGCTGGGCATCGCCATTGGCAATTTCGCCAATGAGATGACGGCCCTCTACGTCCAGCAGAATGCTTCCACGAATTTCTCCGATGAAGCCATCACAGAGGGTATCGGCCCGGACAGCCGGCGGTTTCTCAAGTTTGGCCTCATTTTCTTTGACTATGATCTGGACGGTCGCCTGGATCTGCTCACCGCCGACGGCCACTTGGAGCAGGAGATCAGCAAAATTCAGCAAAGCCAAACCTATGCCCAGCCGGCTCAACTTTTTTGGAATGCCGGCCCGCAAAATGGCGGCTGCTTTGTCGCCGTCCCCGCGCACAAAGCGGGGTCCGACCTGTTCCAACCCATTGTTGGCCGCGGCGCCGCCTTTGCCGATATCGACGGCGATGGCGATCTCGACCTAGTCTTGACACAAGTCGGCGGCCCGCCGTTACTCCTGCGCAACGACCAGGAGCTGCGCCACCACTGGATCCGTCTCAAACTGATCGGCACCAAGAGCAACCGCGACGCCATCGGCGCATGGATCAAGGTCCGTGTTGGCCCGCTCACCCTCCAGCGCCAGGTCATGCCGACTCGCAGCTATCTTTCCCAATCCGAGTTGCCGGTTACCGTCGGCCTAGGCAACGAAACCAAGCCGGATGAAGTGGAAATTCTCTGGCCGAGCGGCACCCGGCAGCACTTGGAAAACATTCTCGTGGACCAGATGGTGACCGTCACCGAGCCGCAATAGCAGCAGTGCGGCACCGGGAACGAAGATTGAGCGGTAATTAAATGGACAATCATTACCCCTTAAATTTAAGTTCCAGCAGGAATTGCTCATGCATCTACTCGAAACATTAAGCCTGAAAGGTTTTCGCTCAATCAAGGAACTCGACAATTTCACGTTTGGGCCCATTACCGTGCTTGTTGGAGCAAATGGCTCAGGAAAATCGAACCTGATTGGCTTTTTCCGAATGATGAACCACATGATGCTCGGGGGCCTGCAATCCTTCTTGGTAAACGGAGGTGGTGGATCGAATTTTCTTCATTTTGGCCCAGCGCGAACGCGCTTTCTCAGTGCCAACCTCACTTTCCGCGGCGATTCAGGATTAAACACGTATGAATGCGAACTGACCTTCGCAGCGGTCGATCGTTTGATGTTCGTGCGCGAAGAATTGCAGTTTAAGCGCGATGGGGAATACAGTCCAAAGAAGATTCCGATAGAAAACAACGAGCCGGTCGAAAGCAGTCTGAGCCGATACCTCGATCCAAATCTCAAGACGCACCGTTTCATCAAAGGGTTCTTGGACAAGACGCGTGTTTTTCATTTCCACGATACCAGCACAACCTCGCTCATGCGAAATTACTGCGACCCTGATGACGCGCGGTATCTGCGCGCTGAGGGCGGTAATCTCGCCGCCGTTCTGCTCCGCTTAAAAAATGAGTTTCCCGCGAACTATCGGCGCGTCGTTGCCGGTGTCAATACGGTTTTTCCAGAACTAAAGGATTTCGAACTCGATTCCTCCGGACGAAACGGTAAAGGCCTATTATTGCGGTGGCGGCCAACTAGTAACCCAGCGGAGGTGTTCGGCCCTGTTCACCTCTCCGACGGGACCTTGCGAATGATTGCTTTGGTGACACTTTTCAATTTGCCCGAGCCAATGGCAAGCTGGATGATTATTCTGGATGAACCTGAACTGGGATTGCATCCTGCGGCGGAAGCGTACTTGGCTTCCCTCATCCGCAGCGGGGCGACACAGACGCAGGTCCTTCTTAGCACGCAATCCGCGACGCTTGTTGACCTTTTCAGGCCTTCTGAAGTTGTTGTGGCCGAAACGCAAGACGGCGTGTCAACATTCACCCGGCTCGACGAGGAAAAACTTGGTCATCGGCTCAGGCGCTACACACTTGGCGAGGCTTGGCGGAAAAATGTCTTTGGAGGACGCCCCGAATGAAGCTTTTTATTTACGTCGAAGGCCAGGAGGAGGAGATGTTTGTAAACCGCGTGTTGCGCGGTCATCTGGGCCGATTTGGCGTTGTTCTTCAGTAACCGATCTTGGCGGCAACGAGCTTTCGCATCGGGGGCGATGATGCGGAAGTCACCGTCGGGGGGGTCACGAACTACGAGGCCATTCGAGACGACATTGCCAATCAATTCGGTACCGGTGACATCGCTGCCTCCGATGTTCTTACAACCCTCATCGATCTCTACGGCCTGCCGGCGCAATTCCCAGGCTATAAGGATACAGTCACGCAAGGTTTGACTGGAAACAGAAAGGCTGCGCACATTGAGAGCGCGTGGAAAGCGGATGTTTGTCACGGAAATTTTTTCCCTTATATCCAAGTGCATGAGTTCGAAGCCCTCATTCTCACGCGGCCTTCTACGCTCTCCGAGTTTTACCCTGAACACGCCGTCGGAATTGAGCAACTTCGCAAAGAATGCATGTCATTCCAGACGCCCGAGGATATCAATGAAGTGCAAGCAACTTCTCCTTCCCACCGTATCCTTGCCCAAATCCCGACTTATCGAAAAATCGACGGTTTCCGTCATCTGCAAGATATTGGTTTGCCAGAATTGAAGGCGCATTGCCCGCGATTTAAGGCTTGGGTAGAGAAATGCGAGAGATTTTTCCGGTGATCGCCGATCCTACAAATTCTCTTTCCGCAAACCCTGCCAAGGTTTCATTCTTCCACAATGCCGCCCCGCTTGACTATTAGGCGCTCTCAGGCATAAAGGCGACGGTGGAACCCGTCGCCGCAACCTCCAAAGCACAGCAAGGCCTTTGGCTTTTCGCTCTGGCGGCTTTCGCGGCCGCCACCGTTTGGATCAACTATGAGGTAAAAGTCAAAGTCCAGGGCGGACAAGGCAGCGGCTCGGTCTTGGAAATGGGCAACGTCAAAGTCAACCAGCCAGCTCCGGATTTTTCCGCGCTGGATTTATCCGGCAACGCGGTTTCCCTCGCCAGTTTTCGCGGACACAAGGTGGTTTTGCTCGATTTTTGGGCAACCTGGTGCGGCCCTTGCCGCATGGCGATGGTGGCCTTGCAGGACTTGCAGGACAAATATAAGAACCAGGGGTTGGAAATCCTCAGCTTGAATCAAGCCGAGCCCGCCGACAATGTCCGCCAGTTCATTAACCGCAAGAAATATGGCTTTCATGTCCTCCTGGACCCTCAGGGCGACGTCAGCACGAAATACGGAGTGCGCGCCATCCCGACATTGGTGCTGATCGACAAAAATGGCGTCATTCAGCGGCTGCAAGTTGGCTACAGCCCCAATGAGAGCGATCTCCAACAGACCGTGGAACGGTTGCTGAAAAAATAATGTTATGGCCGCCATCCAAACGGAAAATCTGGGAAAGGGCTACCGGGCCTTCCTCTTTGGAGACTTGCAACAGCCATTCGCCTTGCAGGGCCTTTCTCTGGAAGTGCGCGAGGGGGAAACCTTCGGATTCCTGGGCCCGAACGGCGCCGGCAAGACCACGACCATCCTCCTCCTCCTCAATCTCATTCAGCCCACCGCCGGCAGCGCCTGGCTTTTTGGAGAGCCAGTCTCTCACTCCAGCGTCCATCGCCGTTTGGGTTACCTCCCCGAGTCCGTCAATCTTCACGATTATTACACCGGCCAGGGCCTGCTCGAGTTTTATGCCGCCTTGCTCAAAGTCCCGCGGGAAACCCGCCGCCCGCGCATCGCCGAACTGCTCAAACTTCTTCATCTGGAAGAGGCCGCGCACAAGTCCATTTCCAAGTATTCCAAAGGCATGTTGCAGCGTCTCGGCTTCGCCCAAGCAATGCTGCACGACCCGGATTTGCTCATTTTGGATGAACCCACGGCCAGCCTCGATCCGGTGGGACGAAAGGAATTTCGCGATATTCTGCTTGACCTCAAACGCCGCGGCAAAACCATCTTCATCAGCTCCCACATTCTCTCCGAGGTGGAATCGGTCTGCGACCGGGTGGCCATTCTGCAAAAGGGCGAGCTCAAACGCGTCGGCACGCTCCAGGAACTTTCCTCCTCGCGCACGGGACGGCTCATCTTGAAAAACGTTCCAGGCACGGTCTTGGAAGCGCTGGCCGCGACTTCCGCCGAAATCACTATTCTGCGCGGCCAGGTCACGGTCAAAATTCCCGATGCCGCCACCCAATCGCTCATCGAAAGCCTGCTGCAACAACACGGCATTCAACCCGAACGCACCGAGGTGGAGACGCAATCCCTGGAAGACATCTTCTTCTCCACCATCGCTCCACCCCCCATTTCATGAATCTGACGTTCCTCATCGCCCGCGACAGCATCAAAGCCCTGCTCCATCAGCGTTTGTTGATTGGGTTGATGCTCGTTTCCTTTGGCTTGACCGTGTTTTTCTCCGCCATCATGACCCGGGCCCGGGACAACATCACCGCGCAGTTTGATTTCTCCGCCGCCGAAACCAACTCGCCCGTTTTCGGAAAGATGAACGACCAGGACAAGAAGAAAATGAACGCAGCGATGGAACAAGGGGCCACCGCCATCCAGGGGTTCTTTTACGCGGCCGGGTCATTCGGAGGCAGTATCGTCGCCTTGATGATCTTCAGCACCGCCGTGACCGCCGAAATTCGCCGGGGGACCATTCGTTTGACGCTCTCCAAACCGGTCAGCCGCCTGCAATACCTGGCGGGCAAATACCTGGGCGGCCTGGCCGTCATGGTCATTTATGCGGTCTTGACCAGCCTTGCCGTCCTGCTTTTTTCCGCGTCGGCCAAAGTGCAATTGAGCCCCGTCCTGAGCTACGCCCCCTGGCTGATGTTCTGCCGGCAACTGATGCTCGGCTCAGTCGCCATGTTGCTTTCTCTTTTCCTCCATCCGGCCATCGCCGCGGTGCTGGCCTTCTTTGCCGGGAATGGCCTTTTTTCCATGTCCAATCCCCTTTACTACATTCTGCCCAGCTATGCGCCATTCAATGTCTTCTCCGCCATTCTGCAAGGCAGCATGATGAAAAGGACCGATGTCGTTCTTCTGACACTTTACGCCTTTGACATTGTCGCCGTGATGTTCCTGCTGGCGCTCTGGCGTTTCCAAAAAAAGGAAGTCTGCTCATGATTTCCCTGCGGCAACTGACCAAAAAGTTCGGCCATCAAACCGCCGTGGATGCGCTCTCGCTCGAAATCCCGGCGGGACAAATTGTCGGTTTTCTCGGCCCCAACGGCGCCGGCAAATCCACCACCTTAAAAATGTTGACGGGCATCCTCGCGCCCACCAGCGGCGCGGCCACGATTTGCGGCTTCAATCTCCTGGACGACATCATTGAAGTGAAACGGCGGGTTGGTTTCGTCCCGGAATCGGGCGCCGTTTTTGAATCCTTGACCGGGCTGGAATATTTGGAAATGGTCGCCGCGCTTTATGCCATCCCGGCGGAAGCCGCCCGGGCGCGCATTCGCCAATTCATTTCCTTTTTCGACCTCAGCTTCGAAACGCTCACGGATAAACTCCTCGGCGCTTATTCCAAAGGCATGCGGCGCAAAGTCGTGATTACGGCCGCGTTGCTGCACAATCCGCCCGTGGTGTTTTTCGACGAACCGCTCGACGGCCTCGATGCCAACGCCGCCGTGGGATTCAAAGCGCTCATTCAAACGCTCGCCCACGAAGGAAAGACGATTGTCTATAGCTCGCATATTCTCGATGTCGTCGAGCGGGTCTGCCATCGCGTCATCATCATCGACAAAGGCCGACTCCTGCTGGACGGCCGCCCGGATGAATTGGTGGCCGCGCATGGCAGCGGCACCCTCGAACGCCTCTTCACGCGGTTGACCGGCGGCACGGAATTGGAACAGCGGGCGCAGGACTTCGCCAAAACGTTCCGGCCATGAGCGAACCTGCCATCGTTCCCCCGCCCCAGCCCTCGCTCCCGCCCGCGCCCTCATCGAAGCAGGCCAAGAAGGCGTTGCATAAACTATTTTTGACGTTGTTCCTCCGCGGCCGCTCCTCCCGCGGCTTGCGGAAGCAGGGCGCTCCGCAATCGGTTGGTTCCAAGCTGGCCCTGGTCCTCTTCCTTTATGCGGCTGTCGGAATGTCTTCGTTTGCCTTTGTCCGCCAGCCCGTGTTTGCCTTATCGCTTTACTTGCATGCCACCACCCTCTTTTTCCTGGGAATGTTCGTCGCCGCCTCTTCCGGCGAGGTCCTGTTTAATAAAGAGGAGGCGGACATTCTCTTGCACCGCCCGGTAGCTCCCCAAACTTTGCTCTGGGCGAAGATTGGCGTCTTAGTGCGAGTCTCGCTTTGGCTCGCGGGCGCCTTCAACCTGGCGGGGTTCTTTGCCGGCATGGGCGCGTCGGATGGCGGCTGGCTTTACCCGGTGGCCCACCTTCTTTCCACCGTTTTGGAGGCGCTGTTTTGCGCCGGAGGAGTGGTGACGGTTTACCAACTCTGCCTGCGCTGGTTTGGACGCGAGCGGCTCGATAGCTTAATGACCCTCGCCCAGGTCATGGTTGGAATCGCGGCGGTGCTGGGCGGGCAAATACCGCAATTGCTCACCCGGTTCCACGGCAAAATCGCCTTCAACGCCCATTCCTGGTGGGTCTGCCTTCTGCCGCCTGCCTGGTTTGCCGGCTTGGACGACTTGATTGCGGGAAGCCGCTCCATCTCCTCCGGCATCCTGGCAGCGGTGGGCATGATCGTCACCGCCGTCATTCTTTGGCTGGCCTTTCAAAAACTGGCGACGGACTACGAAATGGGGTTGCAATCGATCGGCGAAGCCACCACCGCCAAACGACCGAAAGGGGAAGCAGGCCGCCGCTTGCTCGACAAATTAGCCAGCCGGGCGCCTCTGCGTTGGTGGCTGCGCGATCCGGTCTCCCGCGCCGCTTTTCTTCTCGTTGCCGCCTACCTGATGCGGGATCGCGACGTTAAATTGCGGGTTTATCCGGGCTTGGCCCCGATGTTGATCTGGCCGATCATCATGCTCGTCCAGGACCGCGGCCAGGTTCAGGCGGCGGGCCCTTCGCCTCTGTCCGGCATGACTGTAGCCTTTACCGGAATATTCGTCGGCATCATCCCCCTTCTCGCGGTGGATTTGCTCCGTTTTTCGCAGCAGTGGCAGGCGGCGGATTTATTCCGCGTTGCTCCCGTCGAGGGACCGGGCCCGTTCTGTGACGGAACCAGGCGCGCCGTTTTGTTGATTCTCACCCTGCCCGTGCTGGTGGGCGTGATCGCTTTGGTTTGCTTGTTCGGCAGCGCCAACGCTCATCTTCCGCTGCTCCTCCCTGGAATCATCGCTCTGCCTGTCTATGCCATGCTGGCTTGTCTCAAAGGCAACGCCGTGCCTTTCTCTCTGCCGAGCGAGGAAGCCAAATCCGCCAGCCGGGGCCTGAAAATGATCGGCGCGATGATGGCTTCCGGGGTTCTGGCCGTGGCCGCCACCCTCTGTTGGAACTACGGTTTCTTCACCTGGCTGCTGTTGGCCGAAGTCTTTGTCGCCCTCGGTCTCTACCTGCCCATGCGCGCCTCAGTCGCCTCCTCCCGCTGGACCTCCCTGGAGTGATGGATTTGACCGATGGGAACTTTCACGGGAGCAAACGGAGGAAACGGAGGGTAGGGCGGCCACTCCGCTGGCCGCCGGGCCAGGCGCGCAACGGAGCGCGCGCCTTACCAACCCCCCCTCTGTTCTCTCTGTTTCCTCCTGTTTTAAAATCCGTGTGATCCTTCTCATCCGTCGAAGAGATGGCATGCATGAATTCGCGGGTGAGGTAGAAGCTTGGGCGGGTCATTGTACAGTGTATCAATGCTGACCATGATTGTATCAATCCTGACCACATAAGAACGACTTTTGCCCAGACCGGGTCCTTCGCGGGATCTGCCCAAGCCGAAGTCAAATGTCCTCTTTGCGTGTTTTTCCACCGAAAAGCATATTTTCTGTCAACTCAAGAACAGTCTTCGTCGATACTAAGATATGCCCCCAGGCAAAAATAATGAAAACCTCTTTGAAGCCGAGCCCATAACCACACGTCAAATGACATGAGTTGAACGATGAAGCAATCAGCGTCGAGCAATCAAATCAGAAAAAAACCCGCTTTGCAGGCCTTCTCAAGGTCGAGGCTGGTATTCGTATTGCTAATGTGCGCGGGATGGGCCGTTTCCTCTTTGCGAGCGGACGACTTGACCATCATTAAAGGTTCCAGCAACCGCATTGCCGTTGCGGACGGCATCCGCAAGATCAGCGTCAGCAATGAGTCCGTCCTTTCAGCAAAGCCGCAGGAGGACGGCAAGGCGGCCATGCTCTTGGGCCTGTCCCAGGGGACCAGCGATCTGCGCATCCAACGGCTGCAGGGCGGGGATTTAACCTACAAAGTGACCGTCCGCTCGGAAATGGAAGGCCCCTTGGAGCAAATGCAGGATTTATTGTCCGATGTGCTTGGTTTGAAGATCAAGGCCGTCGGCAGCAAGATCGCTTTCGAGGGCAAAATCCAGGTCCAGTCGGACATGGAGAAGATCAAGAAGGTCGAGGCTGCCTACCCCGGCGCGGTCATTAATTTGACTACCTTCGATCAGCCGGACTGGGCGGAAGCGATTAAAGGCATCATTCGTAAAGACCTGCACGATATGGGGGTCAATTCTGTTTCGGTCGAGGTTGCCGGCGACACCGCTGTGCTGGATGGCACAGTCGAGAACGATGCCGAGGCGACCAATATCGTGGAAAAGGTCAAACTGCGCCTGCCGAACGTGCGCAGCCTGTTGCGGGTGCAGCAAGCGATGATCGAGACGGACCTGCAATTCGTGGAAGTGGACAAAGACTCCGGGTCCTCCTTCGGTCAGAACCTTTTTGACAATAATATTACCATTTCTCCCAGTCTCTCCGCCGCCAACACCGGCCGGCCCGGTCTTGGCCTGACGGCCGCCGCCTCCTATAGGGTCAACACCGCCCTGACCTCCGCCAATTGCAAAAGTATCTATCAGGAGCACATTAGCGGCGCCAGCGGCCAGGAAGTGGCCTTTAAGCAAGGCGGGACCCTTTACGTGCCAGGTTTGCCCCCGGTACCTTATGGCGTCATCATCAAAGTCAAACCTACCCTCCTGGGCAATGAAGGCATACTCTCGGACGTGACCGTCGAAATCAGCACCGCTGCCTGGGCGATGGGTCAAGTCACAACCAAGGAATTCAAGACCACGACCTCGGTTATGTCGCGAATCGGAGAGACGGTTATATTGTCCGGCTTTGCCCAGGCGCTGGGCACAACCTCCACCGACAAGACACCTTTCCTGGGTGACATTCCGATCCTCAATTTGCTCTTTGCCAATAAGAGCAAGTCCAAGCCGCGCAAGGACGCTATTCTGCTCTTGACCCCCCACCCGGCTTACGCGGAGCCTGCCACCAGTCCAGCCTTCAGCAATCAGGGCAAAACTGTTCTTCTCGACGCCCAATCGCTAAAGCCTTGACCAAGCGCAAACGGCTTTATCGTTATCGCAACGCTTGGTGGCCCTCCACACTCGCCGGCGCACTCCGGTGGATCCAAGGGAGGGCTGGGGGGATATGACCAAGATTTGTTATTATATTTGACTTAGATCATGGTTTGGGGAGCGCGACCGTCTCGGTCGCCGTGGGCGGCGTCTCGCCGACCACATTTTTGCAGTACTATACAATTTCTATCGAAATACTCCGGCGCAGAGGTGAGTATTTGGGTCCAAGCGGGTGGCTGGCATGAGCCACACGTAAAGCCCGTTCAAAAACCTTCCGTAGGATTTTAATCTTGACCCATTCTTGTTATCATTCCCCCGCATGACAATAATGCCACGCTCCCGAGGACCGCGATGACTCGCAACGGCAAAATCGCCCGCCTCTCGCTGGCCATCCGTCAGCAACTCAACCTGCGCCTCCAAAACGGCGAGCTGGCCCAGGACCTCCTCTCCTGGCTCAACCAGTTGCCGGAAGTCCAGACCAAGAGAAACAGGAGCGCATCCGCCAAACCACGGGCATCGATGAGGAGTACGGCCGGCGCCGTCCCGGAAAGCCTGCTTCGACCCAAACCCGAACCAAATTGAGGTAAATTGAACCAAATTGAGCCGCTTTACCCCCCTGGGGGGGCCGCCACGCCCCGCCGCGATGCCCTCGCTCTCTCCTTTCGGGTGCAAGAAT